>JAQYAS010000091.1 GCA_029338615.1 Clostridiales bacterium | reverse complement strand
TCCTTAACTATTCCGTCCTTCATTATTCTCTCTTCCAAAAAGTTCACTCTGTAATTCCTCCTTGTACGCTACGATCTGATTAAGGACATCATACAACAACAGTTTACGTTTTTCCAGCCTATATTTTATACAGCACCAGTCAGATACAAGCATACTGCCATGTGTTACAGCACCCTCTACATCGCTGCATCAGCTGCTCCGATTAACAGAGTCTGCATCCTACTCAACAGACTTCAGTGACTCAGCCATGTTGATCTTCTCCAGTCTGACTGACATGATCCTGTTCACCAGAAAATTGAACACAAATGTCAGAACGATACTATACACATAGCTCATCGGTGCTATATATGTATCAAATGCGACCATATCCACCTTGATCTGTCCTATGACAAATGCATGTAAAAACACTCCAAGCACAAGTCCCACAGCTATTCCGAATGTCGTCAGGACTCTGTTCTCCCTGAACACATAAGCTGAAGTCTCGTTTTTGAAAAATCCCAGAACCTTTATGGTTGCTATCTCCCTGAGACGCTCTGTGATATTGATATTTGTCAGGTTGTAGAGAACGATAAATGCAAGTGCACCCGCCGATAGTATAACCACAATTACTATATAATTCAGACTCTCCATCATCTTAGATATTCTGTTCTTCATATCCTTGTTGATAGTCACCGATGCGGTTTCCGCATCATCCATGAGATCTGCAGATATCTCATGAGCATCTGCGTCATCCTTAAGATTGAAATACACTGATTTGTACTGAGGTGCTTCCCCCATCTGATCCTCATATGTTTCAGGCGCGATATACACATAGTTGTATACATGATTCCTGAATATGCCTGATACGGAGACTCTTATCTCTTTCATCTCGCTGTCTCTGACCGTTATTACATCGCCTGTTTTGAGGTCGTACTGTTCTGCTAGCGCAGTATTGATCACAGCTTCCCCTTTGCCCGGATATTCTATCTTCGCACCATCTTTATCTGCAAATTTCATATACCTGTCAACATGCTCAGGTTCTTCCATGATGACCATGTTCACTGATTTTACACCTTCATCCTGCACCAGATCCCAGGTAGATTCGCTGACGAGATCATAGCAGGAAGTGTCCTCATCCAGCCGGTCTTTCAGACTACTGAAGCGTTCATCTTCTCCATCACCCGCAATGGATGTACTCAATGTTATCACTCCATCCCCAACCTGTATCTCTCCATACTGGTTGTCCGCAAATCCGCTTATGGAATCATTTATTCCAAAGCCTGTGAGCAGCAGCGCAGTACAGCCGCTTATTCCTATTATCATCATGAAAAAACGCTTTTTATATCTGAATACATTTCTGACACTTACCTTTTTCAAAAATTTCAGTCTCTTCCATATAAATGGGATATGCTCAAGGAACACCCTCTTGCCCGGCTTCGGAGCCTTAGGCCTCATAAGACTGGCCGCAGTCTCAGAAAGCTCGTATCTACAGGAAAACCAGGTTGTACCTACAGTGCACAAAAGGGATGCTGCCAGCACGCCAATAACCAGCGTCCAGTCTGTGGTTCTCTCAAGCGGCACATGTATATACATCATATGATATGCATACCATATAACCTCCGGAAATACATATGTACCTATAAGATATCCACCTGCACATCCTACTACAGCTGCAGTTCCCGAATAGATCATATATTTTCCCATGATAGCCGCCTTGCCATAGCCGAGAGCCTTCAGCATGCCTATCATAGAGCGCTGTTCCTCAACCATTCTGTTCATGGTAGTCATACACACGAGCACGGCAACCAATATGAAGAATACCGGAAATACCTTTGCAACTCCATTTACTATATCTGAATCGCTCTCAAAGCAGACATATCCGATATTCGTCTCCCTGCCGAGTATGTAATAGTTCACACCATCTGCATCATCCAGCGTTATGTCCTTCACCATATCCTCCGTCATACCCTTTGCCATGAGGATATCCTTATACCTGTCTAACACACTGGTCTTACATATTGACTCCCATTCGTCTTTCCTGTCGTCTATATAGTCTTCATACTCATCGGCATACAGATCAAACTTTCTGTCAAATTTCACATATACATCGGTGTAGCATTCACTGTCAAATGCTTCAGGACTGACATATACAAAGCCCGCGATCTTACCATTTCCAAGGGTTGTGGTTCCTCTTTCAAAATTAATATAAAGAGGGGAGTTGACTGTTCCGACAACAGTGAACTTCTTCACCTTCAGTATATCCTGTGTACTGCCGCCCTCACCTTCGTTTTCCGGGTCAGCGATATCACTATCTGTTTTTCCGTCAGACTTGCCTTCTGCTGCATCGTCATCTGCCACCTCTATGACATCACCTATCTTTATACTGTCCATCTTGGCATCTACAACACATTCATCTTCCTTTTCCGGCATGCGTCCGTCCACAAGACTCAGTTTGTTGATGTTTTCCGGAACTGACATAGTCTTCAACACCCTGTCATTTTCGCCCTGGTTCTTGTATAGGACGTCCAAGCTGTAACCGCCCTCTGCATACAGCACATCCTTCTCCCCGGCAAATGAGTCCACGTCATCATCCGTGTATCCAAGAGTCGACAGGAGATGCAGATCATAGAAATTTCCCTCGTCAAGGAAATTCGATATGGTATTCATCATATCTGGTTTCGTCATCTTAAGCCCCGAGAAGAAACCCACACCAAGAGCTATGATTGCCATGATGGCTGCAAATCTTCCAAATGTATTTTTTATCTCACGAAATGTCGTGCGTCTCATCATTGATTTCATAGGCCACCTACCATTCCAGATCTTCAACGTTCCTGATGTTATCATTCATAACCACTTTCTCCACAGTTCCGCTCTTAACCGTAATGACTCTGTCCGCCATGGCTGTGAGTGCCTGGTTGTGCGTTATGACTATAACTGTCGTTCCCGTATTTCTGCATGTATCCTGAAGGAGCTTCAACACTGCCTTGCCCGTGTTGTAGTCAAGCGCGCCCGTCGGCTCATCGCAGAGCAGAAGCTTCGGATTCTTCGCCAGAGCCCTTGCTATGGCAACCCTCTGCTGCTCACCACCGGAGAGCTGTGCCGGGAAGTTCGCCATACGATCCTCAAGTCCCACCTGCTTCAGAACCGTTGCAGCATCCAGCGGCTCCTTACAGATCTGTGCCGCCAGCTCCACGTTCTCAAGCGCTGTAAGGTTCTGTACCAGATTGTAGAACTGGAACACGAATCCCACATCATACCTTCTGTATGCCGTGAGCTGTCTCTTATTCAGAGTTGATATCTCTCTGCCATCCAGCTTCACACTGCCGCTTGTCAGAGTGTCCATACCGCCAAGTATATTCAAGATAGTAGTCTTGCCCGCACCGGAGGCTCCGACTATGACGCAGAACTCTCCCTTTTCTATCTCAAAATCCACATCGTGGAGAGCATTGATCTCCACCTCACCTGTCTTGTATACTTTCTTTACATCACGAAATTCTACATAGCTCATCCTGCACCATCCTTTCCTTTGTAAACCTCTTACTAGTTATCCACTATAAACTAATCAAAAACAAACGGGAACATATATGGAGGGATCTTAACAATATCCCCATCTTTATAATAATTCTTCGGATGAATAATATATGGAACCGCTATTTTCTTACCATATATTTCCCTAAAACGACCAAGAGAGATTGCCGAATAGTTTTTTGATGACTTTACTTCAAATGGATACATCTTAAAATTCATTTTACTCTCATTTGAAAGCAGAAAATCTATTTCTATGTCATTTCTGTGCTTTTCCTCACTGTATCTTGTATAAAAATATAACTTCTTTCCCATGGCCACAATCATCTGCGAGATCATATTTTCATATATCATCCCCTGATTAAGAGACAGCCTTTCATCCATAATCTGTTTATATAACTGCTGTTCCATAATCTCATTTTCATTGAATGCAAGACTGACAAGCAGCCCTGTATCTCCCATATAACATTTCACATACGACTCATTTTTATTTAACGCAAAACCAACATTTGGATCATTACATTTATAACACAAATTACATATCATAGAATCATCGAGCCAGAATAGCGGATCATCATATTTTGCAAATGTGGCATTGCTCTCTATCTCACTAAGTATAATTCTTTTTTCATGAGTTGATAAATATGCCGGAATATTTTCAAAAATCGCAGATACTCTGGAATTGTAACGCTTTGCTGATTTTTTAATATCATCCCGATAAAGCGATATGATATCTCTCTTTTCAATATCCGCAGCTGCAAAATCCCTGGAATTTTTCTTAAAAGCCACAACTGCCTGTGGCATTCCACCTACCAGCATATACTCCTTAAAAAGATGCATCGCCTTCTGATGAAATTTTAAATCCATCGGCTTCTTTTCTTTAAGATGCTCCTTGATATACTCCAACAGAAGTTCTTCATCCATATACGACATAAACTCCTCAAAATCCACAGGAAACATCTTCATCTTACGCTCTTCGGATGGGATGGTTATACTTTCTACATTTTCCTGAATAGACATCAATGACCCAGTCTCTATATAATCATACCTTCCATCAGCGACTAGATATTTTATTGTCTCCCTTGCTTTTGGAAATTTCTGTATTTCATCAAAAATAATAAGTGATTCCCTCTCATATAGACGTGTATTATACTCCAGTGATATTGTCTGAAAAAAAATGTCAAGATTTGTTATATCATCAAAACATTCTGTAATTTTCCTACTGGCCTTATTGAAATCTATTATTACATAGCTTTTATATTCTTTTTTCCCAAATTCTTCTGCCACTGTAGACTTTCCAATTCGGCGCGCCCCTTCAATCAATAACGCCTTTGTGCCATGCACAGTGTCCTTCCATTCAAGCATTTTGCCATAAATTTTTCTACTGATCACGTTTCATCACCCTCCTCACATATATATTGTAACAATACGCAAGCTAATATTCAACAATTATATATATAGTACGCAAAGTGTAATCTTTATGTTTTTTTATACAGTGCGCAAAGTGTATTTTTAAAATAATTTATATAATACGCAAAGTGTTGCAATAAAACAGATGAAAATCAGATAAAAAAAGCCCCCATACCTGCCTTTCGCAGATACGGGGGCTTTCGTCTCATATCATTACTTATGCTTTTTTGACTTTGGTGTAGCTGGTTCTTCAGCTGCTGCAGCGTTATGATTTGCTGTTGCATATACCTTCTGAACTACTTTCTTTTTCTTCAATGGATGCTTTGGGTTCTTATCCATTTTGAACACTTCCTTTCTGTTTGCCTAAAATGTTATATAACAGAAATCTGCAGTGCATATGCCGAACGGTCATCTGCACCACCGGTTGTGCTATCCTTTTCTTATCTTTGACTATGTTATAGTCCTCTTTATTAGCAATGTCAAGAGGCGAGTGCTAATTATTTTGTGAAGATTGTGTGAAGATTAAGTATCTGCATATTAACTGGGAAAGCGTACTGCCCCTCGGCAAAGATATGGCTCAGATACACCCAATTCCCCCGCGATTCATTGACACCATTTTCTCAATTGGATATATTGTGGGTGTTATTAGCATTAAAAGTATTTGGTATCGGAGCTGTGATATCATATGGTATCGCTGTGCTTATGAAGGTTACGATGACGTGTATCAGTGCCATGACAAAAGAGAAGGAGGTACAGAAATAATGGATATTCTTGACCTCTTTCAGGGTATTGCGACTATGTTCGAGCAGTCGCCTCAGATAGTCATCGCCCGTATCGCACTCATTTTACTTGGATTTTTACTTGTGTATCTGGGAATAAAGGTAACACTGGAGCCGCTTATCATGGTCCCGATGGGACTTGGAATGCTTGCTCTGCTCCTCTCAGGTATCGGCGGAATACTCGGAGGCTACATCGTATACCTCTTCAAGCGGGGTAACAATTGAAATTATCCCGGCTATTATAATAATTATACCTATCCTCATATATTTCTATCATGTCATCCAGAATGAGATCATTGTTTCATTTTCACTCTATATATGATAATATGATTACGGTTAGATATATCTAACCGCATGGGTGGAATTAGAAATTACAATACAATTATTGAACGGAGAAAATACAATGAAGATAACAAAATGGGATACGCAGGCAGCCGAGGATATCGGCCATGCGTTTGGATATTACGACTACGGACAGGAAACAGGTATGGGAGTGTTCTACAGCAGCAAAGAGGCCGTGGCAAATTACATAGCCGGCTACGTTCGTATGGCATTTGAAGGGAAAATGCTCTACGCGACTAGCGAACGCGGCGAGGGGTATATCGCCTACACCCTGCCGGGACAAAAAATGAATCTCAAGGCGGGCATGGCTATCCTCAAAGCTCTGTTTCACAACATGAGCCTTAAAGAGATGATCCGCATGGGAAAAGCTCTGTCCAATGGAGGCAGATCTCTTCAAGACCGAATGAAGAAAGAGAAGAAAGATTTTATATTCGTCGGCATGGTCTGCGTCCGCGAACAATACCAGGGACAGGGATACATGAGAAAAGTTCTGGACATGGCTTTCTCTGAGGGAAACAGGTTGCACGTTCCAGTCATCCTTGAGACGGATGCCAAGTCAAAGTGCGACAAATACATGCATCTCGGCATGGAGCTTGAGGGTGTGCGCGATATGGGCGCTTATGGTAAGATGTACGATCTGATCAAGTATCCTGATTAGGGAACTCTTCTGTGCATAAAATTTTCACTTATTTAATAAAAATCTTCGAAAAGATACAAACTTTCGATTTTCTGTATCCTTTGCGCATTTTTCGGCAGAAAAAAGAAAGTTTTTATCTTTTTAGGATAAGTCGAATTTTTCTGCCCCAATATCACCATTCCCCTTAATAATCTTCTTGACATCTCAGCCTCAAAAGATAAAAATAACAAGTGACTGACTAAAATTCAGCAAAGGATTCTATAGATACGAGGTTAGACAAATGTACCAGATAATGACAGCCGACGAGGCAATGGATCTTATAAATGACGGAGATGTGATTGCGCTCAACTCATTTCTCGGCATAGATATTCCAATCGAGCTTCACGAGGCATTATATAAAAGATACCAAAGGACAGGTTCGCCGAAGCACCTCACTGCTATATCAAGCGCGGGCTTTGGTGCGTGGGATGAGAACAGGGCGGCTGAAGGGTACATCAGAGACGGAGCAGTTGATAAGATCATCTGCGGACATTTCGGTGCCATGTACAGCACCAAGAAGCTTGTCCTTGAGGACAGATTCGAGGCTTACAATCTCCCACTCGGCTGCATCTCACATGCAATACGTGCGCAGGCCGGCGGACTTCCGGGAGCACTCTCCAAGGTCGGGCTGGATATATTTGTCGATCCTAGACTTGAGGGACCGGGAATCAACAACATATCAAAGGACGACTCACTTGTAAAATACGTTGAGCTGGACGGTGAGGAATTCCTCTACTACAAGCTGCCGCTTATCAACGTGGCTATCATCAAGGGAACTGCTGCCGACCGCAAGGGCAACATTTCATTTGAGGATCTGTTTACCGCAGGAGATGCGCTGTCCATCTGTCAGGCTGTAAAGGCAAATGGAGGAAAGGTCATCGTGCAGGTTGACAGACTTGTGGCAAGGCCATCAAGACCTCACAATACCATCATTCCGGGATGTCTGGTTGACGCTATCGTTGAGATACCGCCGGAGCCAAGACACGCATCATACGAATCCCTGACAGGAAGTTTTGAGATTCCATATTCACAGTGGCAGGACTGGGCTGAGATGCTTTCCGGTCGTACCAAGACAAAGAATGTCGTCAATACAAGCGCAGAGATCATTGGAAGAAGGGCCGCTCTGGAATTGAAACCGGACGATATAGTCAACATAGGTGTTGGAATTCCGGAGACTGTATCCAAGTATGCCAGAGAGAACGGTATTCTGGACAAGATAACCCTGACCGTAGAATCCGGAGGTGTAGGCGGATTTCCTGCATCGGGCAAGGTGTTCGGCGCTGTTATCGGCGCAGACTCCATCTATGACATGGCAAACCAGTTTGACCTCTACAACAACGGCGGTCTTGATATCTGTTTCATGGGTGGGATCGAGGTTGACAGATTTGGAAATGTAAACGCCCACAAAGGTCCTGGCGCATTTGCCGGTGTCGGCGGTTTTGCAAATATCACCGCCAAGACCGCAACCGTTGTATTCTGTCTCACATTTGACACGAAGGGGCTTGCCGTAGAGGACAATGACGGCATCGTGACCATCAAAAACGAGGGAAGCATTCCTAAGTTCGTAAACGATGTCAGAAGCATCAGTTTCTCAGGAAAACGTGCGCTGGCAAACGGGCAGAGGGTTATATACGTCACAGAACGATGCGTATTTGAGCTCACTGAAAAGGGGCTTAAGCTCATTGAGGTGTACCCGGGAATTGATCTTGAACATGACATTCTAAGCAAGCTTCCTTTCAAGGTGGAAGTGGACGAAAGGCTGAAATAGCTAGAAGGCTGAGAAAAATAAATCCTAATATATTAAAAGGTCGTGAGAAGATCCCTACTCAAAATCTTCCCACGACCTTTTATGTACATCATTTCCTTATCTGCATCAGCTTTCTCACAATAACTAATACTTCCCCACCAGCTCCACGCACACAATCTCTGGATAGTTAAACAGCCTCACCGGAATCACACTGTTGCCAAGGCCGCGGCTGACTATCATCTCGGTGCCATTCATATAATATTCACCTGCTGTATATTCTGGAAGAAATCCCTGATCCGGAGCCACTATCCCACCGACAAACGGCAGTCTGAACTGCCCGCCGTGGGCATGTCCGGAAAGCACGAGATCAACACCGGTGCCGGCATACCTGGCAAAGTATTGGGGCTCATGTGCAAGAACTACTGTGAATTCTTTTTTCTCAGAGTCCTCATGCGCCACATTCTGAGCGTTATTCAGTAACGTCCCAAGTGTCCCATCCGCAAGACTTTTATCGTCCAGCCCGACCAGCCTGAACTTTGCATCCCCCATGGATATCTCCACAACATGATCATCCAGAATAACCACCCCGGCCCCTATAAGCCCATCCATAAGCTCGTCATATTCAGATTTCTCAAGCCAATATTCATGATTGCCTGTGACATAGTATACCGGACATATTTTCACGATCTCATCCACAAATTGGACTGCACGGTCTACATTTGTATGGTTTGAATCCACCAAGTCTCCGGTCAGGACGATCATATCAGGGTCACATTCTCTTATCCTGTCCACCAGTTTCTGGTTATTCTTGCCAAACTTTGCATTGTGCAGATCCGATATCTGGACGATCCGATATCCCTCAAGATCTGCGCCAAGCTGCTCTGCCTTATATGTATAATACGTTGTCTCCAGGTGCCTGTTCTGATAGCTGCAGAACAAAAGCAGCGCAATAACGATAAGTAAAACAATTGCTGACTTTATATATTTTTTTCTGTTTAATCTTATATTTTTCTTATTCATGCTTGATAAAATCCCATTTTTTCTTTTTTATTGTATATTACAATACCAGTTCATGTTTTTAAATAATATTTTCCTATCCTTCAAAAGGAAAAACCGGACAGATCTCTCTGCCCGGTCAGCTCTACATAACAACCTAATTCACAAAATACTCTTTCCTGTTATGGTAATAGCACATACAGAGAAGAAAAATAACAACTAATCCTACCATCCCTGCAATATTTGCCTTCACAGAAAAAAGTTTTCCACCAAAATCCAGATCAATTTTCTTAAATATCACTATAGCGATACATGCATACACGATATTTCTTATGCCTAAAACCGCCAGGTAAATATTGAAAAACAATGGTCCTCTCTTCTGCCGTTTTGCCAGTTTGTGTCTTGCTATCAGGGCAAGCGGCGCGCAAATAAAAGTAATAATTCCCACAATATAAGTTACTATCTTACCATCAGGAAACACGCCGGACTCAATACCAAGATCATATAGCCACTGATACTCTCCTTTTCCTATGAAATATAACACGCCATGTGCAATAGAAGCTGCTGCTGTTATAAACAGCGCTATACAAAAGAATCTGTGCCATTTCATACCATATCCTACATTTGACTCCATATTATGTACCTCCACCCAATATTCCGAACTTTATTTCATCAATTCATCTAAAAGATTTGTCACAACAACTAATTAATTTACGGCATCGCTGTCATCCTTCTGCAACAGGTAAAGCGTCACTGTCATGAATGTGTCATCTTTTCCCTGTTCTACAAATATTCTGCAATCCTCAGAAACGCCTGCCCAGTACACCTGATAATCATCGTCTGTAATATCGTTGTAGTACTCATCGTCTGTATAGCCATTGCTCTTGCACAACTCTACATATTCTCCAACCTGCTCTTCATCAACATTATAAACTACATACTCTGAATGAACATTTTCACCTGGCGCTGGATAAAAATCAGCTCTGTCTCGCATTATATAACAATCACCATTTTCTGGCTTTGGTGCATATTTGCCAAGTTTTCCATCTTCCCAGCCTCCAGTAACTGAGCCTGCCCGGTTTATATCTCCACCTACAGTCAGTACGATACAGTCTTCTCTATAATCTATAGCCATATAATCAAATGCTGCCTTATCTGAATATGCCATAAAACCGCAATCGTACTCACTCACATCCTGGTTAAAGCCTTCCTTTTTATATTTGTCAACCAAATATGTAAAATCATCCTTTGTCACATTGTCTATTTTGTATGCACACTCAAATTCCATATAATTATTATTAAACAGAGTGACCTCACCTCTATCAGGTACAGAGGCAATATCACAGCAGATTCCCTTAGCCCACTCAGCATAATTCGGATTTTCGGTATCAAGCTGAACTTTGTCTGCCATAACAGCATCTGAAGAGCCACCTTCTTTTATCATTTTTTCATAGTCTAAAATTCCTATTCCTTCAAGTTTGAGATACATCTGTTTCAGCTTCTCGTATGTATTTTCATCAGAACTGGAAATTTTATAATATTTTCCCCTTGTCCAATCCGTACAATACTGTCCATTTACATAGCACAACCTCTTGTCTCCCATGTAATCTTTGACTGATGTCGAGAACCCCAATGACACCTCATACGAACGTCCGAAAGTATCATACGAAATATCTTCTTCAATCTCCTCATTCGAATCTTCGAAAAAAACGTCTGGAATATCCCCTTCGATCTCCTCATAATCCATCTCATTTACAAGATTTGCGATTTCCCTGACACGCACCTTATCAATGGTATAATATTTGTTCGTTGATATCCTGTCTGCTGTCTTTACCCCGGCAAACACACCTGCCTTCTCGGTTCCCCCATCTGTACCACATGCTGTCAGCGAAATAGATGCTGCTAACATAAGTGCCAATAATTTTACCTTTTTCATATTAAATATTCCTCCCTAAAAGTATATAAAAGTGAATAACAAATTCCTTACCATTATTTTACAAGCTTGATCTGATCCAGTATGTAATGAATATCTTTGTCAGGCATGTTATCAAATGACATATTTCCTGCATTGCCATTATCTCTTATCATTGTATATGTTGTGATATCTTTTACTTTTTTTGTGCTCCCATAATCACTATACTCATAGTATTCTCTAACCTCGTCAGCCAAAGTAAATAATTCTCCATCCTTGTTGGTATAATCCCGCGCATTCTGAACATTGTCCATAGCAATTCTATAAAAGAAATCTTCGTCATCGACACAATTCATCTTATCCTGCATCAATGAATATGTATGTCCTTTATATTCTCCATTTACAAATATATATCTGGTCGCACAGCCCCCAGATAGACCATATGTATATTCCACGCTCGTCAGCTCACCAGGAATTGAATCGAACCACGCATCCATTCCCGCATCCGCTGCGGCATCATTATAATTTTCATAAGTATATGTCGTGTAATGGACTCCCTGCACGATCTCATCGTGCTTTTGTGTCCACTTCACTGAATCATCTCCCGCTACTGTACCCAGATCCTCTACTTCATCCCAATAACTGTCGTCAGGTCCCAGATTTTCCTCTGCCGTGTCATCTTCTCTCAATTCTTCCTCTTCACTGTCATCCAGAGTTCCCATTTCCATACTGTGATCGGTGATGAACACCTTTCTGGCAACCGTTGCACCGGCATAGATTGTCGCAGAACCAGCCACCAGCACCGCAAGAGTCACTGTGGCTGCCTTCATCAGTTTGCTGGTATTTTGGGGAAAATTTATAATTTTACTCTTGTCATATGTAAGTGCTTCTTCTATATATATGTCATCTATGTTGGTGAGCGCTTCCTCAACTAATTCTTTCTTCATACCAGTTCTCCTTTACAAGATACTTTTTCAACTTTTCTCTTGTCCTGTGCAAATGTACATTCACATAATTGGTACTCAGAGACATTTCCTCTGCTATCTCCGGAAGCTCCATGCAAAACCAGTATCTCTTGACAAATATAACCCTGTCTACTTCCTTGAGCCCACCTAAAAAAATGTTCAATTTGTCTGTAAGTTCCCGAACTGTAATATGTTCGTCGACCTCACCGCCTGCTGCCACACACTCTGATATCTCATCAAGAGATGCATCGTAGTAGGAATTTCTCTTATCTGCAGTGTTATGTCTGTATCTCTTAAGTGACAGATTCCTCACGATCTTACATATATATGCCACAAACGGATTTGGTTCTTCAGGGGGTATAGTGTCCCAAAGCGTCAGATATGTACCACTGACACATTCCTCCGCATCCTCGTTGTTTTTCAGGATCCTGTCAGATATTGATCTGCATAATTTCCCATATTTCTCGGAAGTAGCAGCAATTGCTTCCTCACACCTTTTAAAAAACAGTTCAATTATCAGCTGATCGTTCATTTGTCAATTACCCTCGCATATATATATCGAATCCCGGAAGTTATCTGTTAAAGATCTTTTGTCTTTTAACTTCCTCATACATATACTACCTTTCTGTTTTATCAAATTACACTTTCCGAGAAAAAATTTTTAATTTTCCATCTGCTTCTTCACCATCTGAAGAACACGCTCGTGTTCTTTTATGTCTATTTAAAATAACCTTCTCATCTCTTATTCGACCTCCGCCAGATCTTTCTCTCCTGGGCCTCCTTTATCAGCATGTCCCGGAAATCAGGATGGGCTATGGATATCAGTGCTTCCGCTCTCTCCCATGTGGAACGCCCTTCAAGATTTATCACGCCGTACTCTGTCGCCAGAAAATACACCTGACTTCTCGGCGAGGTGATGATATCTCCGTTGAACTGCGGTTTTACTCTGGAATGCTTCACCCCATTCCTGTCGGTGTGGGTGGAACTCATGCAGATAAACGCCTTGCCGCCACGGGAGCCCGATGCACCAATCAGGAAATCGAGCTGTCCGCCGGTTCCGCTGATCTGGCGTGAACCACTGCTCTCCGCCGCAACCTGTCCGTACAGATCCACTGCCACACAGCTGTTTATGGACACCATGTTGTCTATCTGTGATATTACATACGGTCTGTTCACATACTCAAGTGGATATGCGGCGATTCCCGGATTGTCGTCCAGCCACTCATACAGCTCATTTGAACCGATGGCACAGCCAAATACGCCTTTTCCACGATCTATGTTCTTGTATTTATTTGTCAGCTTGCCCGCTTTGTACAGGGCTAGATATGCATCCGAGCAGAGCTCTGTGTGCATGGCGAGATCCTTGAGATCCGACTGAGCCAGCATCTCACCCACCGCATTTGGCATTCCTCCGATACCGAGCTGCAGTGTTGAGCCGTCCACAATATACGGAATAAGCAGCTCCGCTATCTTCCGGTCAACCTCCCGCGGTGCCTGTGTTTTCACATCTGCAAATGGTTCATGCTCCCCCTCCACGATCATATCCACATCCGATATGTGGATACATTCATCATATCCACCGCGTATCTTAGGCATGTGCTCATTCACCTCAACTATCACGATGTCCGCCTTCCTGGCAATAGGGGCAGCCACACCAGTATTTACCGAGAAGTTAAAATAACCATGCTTGTCCATAGGTCCCACCGACACCATAACCACATTCACATGGAGGAAATACTCATAGTAAGCCGCATTATTGTGGAACACCATAGGTATATAGTAGCATTTTCCCTCATCGCACAGCTTTCTCTCGTACTGCGAACAGTGCCAGCTATGATACACAAAATGCTCCTGACTGTCATCGCACTCTGCAACCTCTATAGGCCCAGCCATCAGATTACCCCTGATCTTCACATCGTGCAGCTCATCTCTCCGCTTTGCCAGTGCTCTGTCAAGTAGTACAGGTTTTCCAAGGGACGATGTGTAATCGACCCAGTCTCCATCCTTGACACACTCCACCGCAGCCTCCGGTGTACGCAGCTTTTCTCTATACATTTGCTGAAAATCGAACATATAAATCCCCCTTTATTGAATAACGTTTCACCGATTGTCCTCCATCAACAGTCTCAATCACTATTATCAAATAAATCAAATATCATTTCAACATTTCCAGAGATATTCTATAAAAAAACAGGAATATTTTTTCGCTTTCACTGGAGCAATGCTCATTTACATCTAATTGCAAAACGCAAAAGAGCCCCCCGCATACCTGCACCTTGCAGATACACGGAGGGCTCCACGAATATTAGTCATCTGTTATTAAGTAATCTCGCAGTTCTTACATTATTCGATTGCGATGTAATTACTCTTCTCTACTTTCTTCTGCTCTTCCTTCTTAGGAATCGACAGTTTCAGTACGCCATGTTCATACTTTGCATGAATGTCTTCCTGGGTA
>JAQYAS010000090.1 GCA_029338615.1 Clostridiales bacterium | reverse complement strand
TCGGAAGAAGAGTTCCAGACCACATGTCATGAATTGACCCAAATTCCACAAAAGATGGAGAAGGTGTTGGAGCAAAACGATACGGTAGAAAACCTATCGTCGATGTTCACCTACGCCCGCAACTTCCTCTATCTTGGTCGTGGTTACAACTATCCAGTAGCCCTTGAAGGAGCATTAAAGCTGAAGGAGATAAGTTATATCCATGCAGAGGGTTATCCCGCTGCCGAGATGAAACATGGTCCTATAGCCCTGGTAGATGAAGAGATGCCAATAGTGTTCTTGGCCACACATCATCAGCTGTATCACAAGATAATCTCCAACATGCAAGAAGTGCAGAGCCGTAACGGCCGCATTTTTGCTGTTGTGACAGAAGGCGATGAGGATGTCAAGAAGATTTCGGAGCAAGTAGTAGAAGTACCTAACACATTGAATTGCCTCGTTCCCTTGCTAAGTGTCATACCAATGCAGATGCTGGCATACCATGTGGCGGTGAAGAAAGGATTGAATGTGGATATGCCAAGGAACTTGGCTAAGAGTGTAACAGTAGAATAGATTATATATATACCTTCAGCGGTAAACACAATTTAAATTACTCTATTATTTGTTATACCTTTAAAAAGTAGTAGATATATTTATAGTAAAAAAATATGTGCAATCAGTAGAAAAACAAACAATGTTTTCGATTGCTTCCCTATTCGCTATTTAAATTACAAATAATTACTGAATATGAATAACAATACACATATTGTAATTATGGCTGGTGGCATTGGCAGCCGCTTTTGGCCTATCTCAACACCTGAATACCCAAAGCAGTTTATTGACATCCTTGGAGTTGGAAAAACACTGATACAGTTGACCGTGGAGAGATTCCAGCCAATATGCCCAGTGGAAAACATGTGGGTAGTGACTAATGAAATATATACGGAGATTGTTAAGCAACAGATTCCGGAAATACCAGACGAAAACATATTGAAAGAACCAGAGGCTCGCAATACTGCACCATGTATTGCCTACGCATGTTGGAAAATCAAGAAGAAGGATGCAGAAGCCAATATCGTGGTAACACCTTCTGACGCTATAGTGATGAATGTTGCGGAATATCAGCGAATCATTTCAAAAGCACTTGATTTTACAAGCAAGAATGATACCATCGTCACTGTAGGCATTAAGCCCACCCGTCCAGAAACAGGTTATGGATATATTGCTGCAAAGAACGAGGTAGCTAAAGATGAAATCATTAAGGTGGAATGTTTCAAGGAGAAACCAGACCTTGCTACAGCTGAGGAATATCTCAGGGCTGGCAATTACTTTTGGAATGCCGGTATCTTCGTTTGGAATGTAAAGACAATAGAAGAAGAGATTCGCTCATTCCAACCTTCTCTTGCTTCTATCATGGATGACCTATCCAATTCATTCTTTACTAAGAATGAAGAGACAGAGCTGCGCCGACTATTCCCTACATGTGAAAAGATAAGCATCGACTATGCTGTGATGGAGAAGTCTCAGAAGATTTTCACCATTCCCGGTGATTTTGGTTGGAGCGACCTTGGCAGCTGGGGTTCTGTGCAGACACATGTTGCTACAGATACCGATGGCAATGCCGTTGTAGGAAACAATATCAGCTTGTATGAATGTAAAGATTGTATCGTGAGTGCATCCAATGCCGCAAAGATTGTAGTGCAAGGATTGAATGGATATATAGTGGCAGAGAAAGAAGGAAGAATCCTTATCTGCTCGCTTAAGGAGGAGCAAAGGATAAAAGAGTTTTCAAAATAACTATAAACAATAGAGAAATGAAAAAAGCATTAATTACTGGTATTACAGGCCAGGATGGTTCGTACTTGGCTGAGTTTTTATTGGAAAAAGGTTATGAGGTGCATGGCACCATACGACGCTCGTCTGTTGACTTCCGCGAGCGTATTGCTCATCTTGAAGGACAGCCGAATTTTCACCTTCACTATGCCGACCTCGGCGACTCAATGAGCATTCTCGGAGTCATTGGCAAGGTTCGACCCAACGAAATCTACAACCTCGCCGCACAGAGTCATGTGCAGGTGAGTTTCGACTCACCTGAGTTTACCGCAGATGTCGATGCTGTGGGCGTGATCCGTGTACTTGAGGCTGTGCGCCAGCTCGGTCTCATCGAAAACTGCCGCATCTATCAGGCTTCCACATCTGAGCTCTATGGCAAAGTGGAGGAAGTGCCGCAGAATGAGAATACTCCGTTCCATCCCTATTCTCCATATGCAGTCGCAAAGCAGTATGGTTTCTGGATTGTAAAGGAATATCGCGAGGCATATAATATGTTCTGCTGCTCGGGCATTCTCTT
>JAQYAS010000089.1 GCA_029338615.1 Clostridiales bacterium | reverse complement strand
GGATGATGTTCAAATATATAGTGGCTTTTCCTCTCGGGTCATGTTAGAATCACATGTATATGCAAATAAATGTGGAAGGAAAGATTACGGGGATTAGTTCCAGGTAAACTATGGTGAAAGTATATGGAAGATATGAAGAATGGTAAGCGAAGTTCATTTTCGGGCAAGCTGGGGTACGTGCTGGCGGCGGCAGGTGCATCGGTGGGTCTTGGAAATATATGGAGATTCCCTTATCTTGCGGCAAAGTACGGCGGGGGAATTTTCCTCATAATATACATCGTGCTTGCACTTACATTTGGCTATACTATGATAGTTGCGGAGACGGCGATCGGACGAATGACGAGAAAGAGTCCGGTTGGAGCATTCAAATCATTTGGAAAGAAGAAATGGCTGTCGTTTGGCGGCTGGATAAATGCCGTTATACCTGTGCTTATAGTGCCGTACTATTCGGTTATCGGCGGCTGGGTAATCAAATATCTGGTGGAGTATTTCAGAGGAAATGCAAAGCTGCTGGCTGAGGATGGATATTTCACCGATTTCATATCGAATGGTGTGTCAACGGAGCTGTGTTTCGTGGCGTTCTGCGCATTTACACTTATCATTATATTTGCCGGTGTGCAGAATGGAATAGAGAGGGTATCCAAGATCATGATGCCTATACTGATCGTTTTGTCTGTCATAATTGCGGTATATTCCGTGACAAGACCAGGCGCACTTGCGGGAGTAAAATACTTCCTTGTGCCAAATGTGAAGAACTTCTCGTGGATGACAGTGGTTTCTGCCATGGGGCAGATGTTCTACTCGCTTTCCATTGCCATGGGAATACTCATAACATTTGGCTCTTACATGAAGAAAGATACGGCGATAGAGGATTCAACCAGAAATGTAGAGATATTTGACACTGGTATAGCGATCATGGCGGGACTTATGATAATCCCGGCGGTATTTGCATTCTCTGGGGGAGATCCGGATACACTTCAGGCAGGACCATCACTGATGTTTATCACTATTCCAAAGGTATTCCAGAACATGGGATTTGGAACTGTCATAGGAATCGTGTTCTTCCTGCTCGTACTATTTGCTGCTGTCACAAGCTCCATAGCACTTACTGAGAGTGCAGTGTCAACATTTGAGGATGAGCTTGGATGGGGAAGGAAGAAGGCAACGGTGCTTGTGGGAGTTATCATGCTTGCGCTTGGAAGTCTGTCATCCCTGGGATATGGCCCGCTGGCAGGAATCAAGATTATAGGCATGCAGTTCCTTGATCTGTTCGACTTCCTCACCAATTCGGTGATGATGCCTATAGCGGCACTCCTCACAAGCCTGTTTGTGTCAAGGGTAGTTGGAATAGATAAGATAGAGGAGGAGATAATTCACGGCGAGAGTGCCTTCAGGAGAAAGAAGGTATTTGTAGTCATGATCAAATATCTCTGCCCTGTATTTGCCATCATCATCCTGCTCAGCTCTGTTGCAAATGCACTTGGCTGGATAAAGATGTAGAATTATTATAAAAGGGAATGAGGTTCTCCCCTGAAAAGCCCGGATGGGCGACCTAAACTGCTGATATAGCTGATGACTTCTACGATTATTTTTGTCGCAGAAAGCATCAGCTTTTTTATGCCTAGCACGTTTCAATCACTGATGCGTCTGCTAAATTAAGGAGGTATTATTTATCATGTTGACATCACTTGCACTCATTTTCATAGTCGGACTGACGATGGGCGCCATCTGTCAGAGGATTAAGCTGCCGCGCATCATAGGAATGCTGGCAACGGGAATCGTTCTTGGTCCGTATGTGCTGGATTTCTTTGATCCGTCCATATTGTCCATATCTGCGGATCTCAGAAAGATAGCGCTTATCATCATACTCATCAAAGCGGGACTGTCCCTTGACATTAAGGATCTGAAGAAGTCGGGACGCTCGGCTGTGCTGCTCTCATTTGTTCCGGCATCATTCGAGATCATTGGGTACATACTGTGCGCACCAGTTATACTTGGAATAAACCGCACAGAGGCAGCTGTCATGGGCGCGGTGCTAGGCGCGGTATCACCGGCTGTCGTAGTTCCGAGGATGGTGAGTCTCATAGAGAAAAAGTACGGAACTGACAAGGCGATTCCGCAGATGATACTTGCGGGGGCGTCCTGCGACGATATATTTGTCATAGTGCTTTTTACCACATTTCTCAGCATGGCGCAGGGCGGAAGTGCTCATGTCATGGATTTCGTGAATATCCCAATATCCATCGTGCTTGGAGTACTGCTTGGCGTGGACGTTGGATATGGACTTTATCTGTTCTTTGAGACTTCCTATGCAAGGAAACACTGCGTGAGAAACAGCATGAAGGTCATCATCGTGCTGGGATTTTCGTTCCTGCTTATAGCAATAGAGGGATGGCTTGAGGGAAAGGTGTCGGTGTCGGGACTCCTTGCGGTGGTGGCTATGGCATGTGTCCTGAAACTCAAATGTCCAGAGTCGGTGTCGGGAAGGCTCTCACAGAAGTTTGGAAAGCTGTGGCTTGCGGCGGAGGTCATATTGTTCGTGCTTGTGGGTGCGGCTGTGGATATCAGATACACCCTGGCAGCAGGACTTCCGGCGCTCCTTATGATATTTGTCGCACTGGCATTTAGAACGGTTGGTGTTCTGATATGCGTGGCACATACATCACTTACATGGAAGGAAAGGCTGTTCTGTGTCATCGCGTATCTTCCGAAGGCTACAGTTCAGGCAGCCATCGGATCAGTTCCGCTTGCGGCAGGGCTGGCATGTGGTAATATAGTATTGTCGGTTGCCGTGCTGGCGATCGTGGTGACTGCGCCGCTTGGAGCGATAGGAATAGATGGAACGTACAAGCATTTGCTTAGTGAGGATAAGTGATGTTTTGCGTTCGGTAGATATAGGAGACAAGTATGAATAGATTGAACAGTAAGATAAAGAACATTATATTTGACATGAACGGCACAATGATATTTGACGGAAAGTATCATGAGATAGCATGGAAGGATTATGCGGAGAAACTTGCCGGCAGACAGATGAGCACGGAGGAGTTTCAGCATCATGTGCTGGGGCACACGAACAAGGATATTCTGGAATACCTCATGGGAAAGGGCACGCTCACCGAGGAGAGGATACTTGAACTTACCGAGGAGAAAGAGGCTATGTACAGAGAGATGTACATGGAAGATACTGCAAACTTCAAGCTGGTGGACGGCCTGGTGACATACCTTGATAAACTTAAGGAACAGGGGATAAATATGAACATAGCCACAGGGTCAAATATGACAAATCTGGCATTCTATTTTAAGAAATTTGATCTCGATAGATGGTTTGACATAACGCTGTGCGCATATGACGATGGAACCATGAACGCAAAGCCGGCTCCTGATATGTACATCCGGGCTATGGAGCGCATCGGAGCAGTGCCGGGAGAGACCATGGTCATAGAGGATGGCCCGTCGGGAATCCGGGCAGCGGCGGCAGCCGGAGCCGGATATATAGTGGGAATCTATGGTGACTCATCAAGAGAACTGCTTGAAGAGACAGGGCTGTGCCATGAACTGATTCCGGATTATCTGGGCTTTGGCGATGAATAGATGCGGTAGGGATTATAGCTGACACGGCGACAAAGCATATATTGACACAATATATAATTTTGATATACTTTTAGATATAAATTTATTATTTTGCGGGCGGGGGAATATACATGAAGGATATAAAAGCTATAATTTTATTAGTGCTTGGTGCTATTTTAAATGCAATTGCTTTTGCATTTAAAGACGAATTAGGTAAAGCGGTATTTGCAATTATTTTAATTATCGGATGGATTTTATTGTTGGCATCAATAATTTTACAGATAAGAAAAAAGAGTGATATATCAGATAAGACAGAGTGATAAAAAGAGCATGTTCAAGTAGGAGAACATGCTCTTTATCAATGATATGGGTGTGAGGATAATTTCTACAACAACTCCATAAGTTTATTTGCTGCAACGCTCATACCACGGCGTCTGTCACTGATGATACACATGTGACGCTTGGGTATGGGCTTTTTAAATTGCAGGCGGAACAGATCGCTGCGGTCTATATAGCTCTGGGCGAAGTCAGCCATGATGGAGCCGATGCCGAGATTTCTCATGACGAACTGGGCGATCATATCACTGGTCGACAGCTCGAACTCAGGCTGCAGAGTTACGCCCTCATGGCTTAGGAATGTGTCAACGTATGCACGTGTGCTTGTGTCGTGCTCCAGACAAATGATCGGAAGGCCGTCAAGATCATGGTAGTCCAGAGTTTTGTCCTGAAGATAAGAGAACCTTGGCCCGGCAATGAAGATATCTTCGATCTCTCTTGCCTGCCTGATCTCCATGTGAGGATCGGTAGGAAGAGGACTTGTGACGATACCGAAGTCTATGTTGCCTGAGAGCAGATGATTTATAGTGCTGGGGGTCGGAGCATTTGTGACATGAACCTTGATCCCCGGATATAGCTGGTGGAAATGTTCCAGATATGGCAGGAGATAGAATTGCAGAGTCATATCGCTTGCGCCTATCCTTATCTCACCGGTCTCCATGTGGAGGAGCTGTGAGAGCTGCTGTTCACCCAGGGAGATAGATTCGTATCCCGCTGCAACGTGGGAGTAGAGGATCTCTCCGGCATTTGTCAGGGAGACACCCTTCTTTGTTCGTATGAACAGTTCTATGCCGATCGCCTGCTCCAGTGCTTTGACTGCCTGACTTACGGCTGGCTGGGATATGCACAGTTCCCTGGCAGCGGCGGATATACTGGAAGCTTTGGCAACGTGGTAGAAGATCTTGTAATATTCAAAATTTATGTTCATCTGTTGTTTCCTCCAAATCCAATAGAGATAGCTTAATTCTTGTGTTTCAACAATCTGATTTATCACACAATAACCAAATTGTTCTATTGTTTTATAATGTTATGTTTACAATTAGCTTGATTACAAATTTAACATGTGATAAGTAAGCAAAAATACATTTGCAATGGACAAAATCCAATATATTTACAGTTTATGTTGGTTTCCGCAAAATGTAAAGATAAATATAAGTTAAACTTATAATAAATATAAATAATATTGATTTTACTTATGACATTATAGTGTTATAATAAGAAAGTATTGTGGTTATTTGGCTTATGAATAATTTATAAAACAGAAGCATTTGAACAGCTGCAATACGGATATCAGAAAATATTTCAAAATGCTGCGAAAGCGAGGAAAAGTATTATGGTAAGAGCGGTTGTAGGAGCCAATTGGGGCGACGAAGGAAAAGGTAAGATCACAGACATGTTAGGCCAGGAGTCAGACATAATCGTAAGATTCCAGGGTGGTGCCAACGCAGGTCACACAATTGTCAATGACTATGGTAAATTTGCTTTACATACACTTCCATCAGGAGTGTTCTACAGTCACACAACAAGTATCATTGGAAATGGTGTTGCACTTAACATCCCTGTTCTTTTCAAGGAGATAAAGTCCATCACAGACAGAAATGTACCAATGCCTAAGATCCTTGTATCTGACAGAGCACAGATGGTTATGCCATACCACATTCTCTTCGACGAGTACGAGGAGGAGAGACTTGCTGGTAAGTCATTCGGATCAACAAAGTCAGGAATCGCTCCATTCTATTCAGATAAATATGCAAAGATCGGTTTCCAGGTAAGCGAGCTCTTTGATGAGGACGCATTGAAGGAGAAGATCGAGAGAGTTATAGTACAGAAGAATGTTCTTCTTGAGAACCTGTACCACAAGCCACTCTTAAAGGTTGACGATATATTCAACACACTCATGGAGTACAAGGAGATGGTTGCTCCTTATGTATGTGATGTATCAGCATACCTCTACGAGGCTATCAAGGAGGGCAAGAACATCCTTCTCGAAGGTCAGCTTGGTTCACTTAAGGATCCTGATCACGGAATCTATCCTATGGTTACATCATCATCAACTCTGGCAGCTTACGGTGCCATCGGTGCTGGTATACCTCCATACGAGATCAAGCAGATCATCACTGTATGTAAGGCATACTCAAGCGCAGTAGGAGCTGGTGAGTTCGTAAGTGAGATATTTGGCGATGAGGCAGATGAGCTCAGACGCCGCGGCGGTGATGGCGGTGAGTACGGTGCAACAACAGGAAGACCTAGAAGAATGGGCTGGTTCGATTGTGTGGCATCAAAGTACGGTTGCCGTATCCAGGGAACAACAGATGTTGCATTTACAGTGCTTGATGTACTTGGATATCTCGATGAGATCCCAGTATGTGTAGGCTACGATATCGATGGTGAGGTTACAACAGACTTCCCAACAACATCAAAGCTCAAGAAGGCAAAGCCTGTATATGAGACACTTCCAGGCTGGAAGACAGATATCAGAGGAATCAAGAAGTACGAGGATCTCCCAGAGAACTGCAGAAAGTACATCGAGTTCGTCGAGGAGCATATCGGATTCCCAATCACCATGATCTCAAATGGTCCTGGAAGAAACGATATCATCTACAGAAATGCAAAGTAAATTGACCTGATTCGCAGGAAAATCAAATAACAGAAAAATAACAGGGACACTTTCCGGTAAGAGATTATTGGGGAGTGTCCTTTTTGTTGTTGTAAAAGGATTTCTCCTTGTGGTGTAAGGAGATTGTGGAATAAGGTTATATTTGTTATGATTATTGTAAAGTTGTATTAACTGGTGAACTAGAAGAGGAATCTATCGGATTTACACACAAGTTCTGATGGATGGAAGATAAACTTATTTAATCTTGGTTTGACATTATCGGTAGTGTGTCGAAGAGTATTCAAACATAGGATGTATTGATTAATAGTGTAATTGGATTGGATAGGTGAGGTAATAAAATGATTAGAATTATGAAGGACAGTGACTTAGCACAATGTGGCATGATTTATGCAAAAGCATTCCCTATGGAGCATTGGGGAATAGATTGGACAACAGAAAACGCAACAGAATATCTTCAAGATTTTTTTGAACAGAAAAGGTTTGTTGGGTATGTATATGAGGAAAATGAAGAGGTATCAGGATGCATATTTGCACTTTGTAAGATTTCTGGAAGTAAAAAGGAGATTTACATTAATGAGATGGCGGTACTTCCCGAACGACAAGGGCAAGGAATAGGTAAGCAACTATTGAATGCTGTAAAAAAATTTAGTAAAGATGAAGGTCTTGCAGGAATTGTTCTTTATACAAGTGAGTATGCCCCGGCAGCTAAGTTTTATGAAAAAAACGGATTTAAGTTGTCAAATGGGACTATTTGCATGTATTGTGAATAATTGAAAAGCTGTTTTAGTTTGTAAGAGCGATAAATCCTTGTTTTACGTGCGAAGGAGAATATATTGAGAGTTATATCTAAAGATGAAGAAATCATCTTATGGGATAAATTAAATAATGAATTATAACTATTATGATTCTGATAGACAATGTCAAGTGTATTTCCCAACATATTATCCAGATGGAGATTATTATTTTTTCATTGATAGCGCGTGGAATTGTGGAATCTTCGGTCATTCCTGGCGAAATGAGATTATAGTAATGGGAAAAGAACTGATTAAAAGGTTTGAAAAAACAAGGAAAATTAGGACTTGAACTATATTAAGAGTATGTTCAAAAGCAATCAAAGACAGAATATATGTTTGACATAAAGGTGTTTAAATGATAGTATAATGATAATTAAGTGCTACCGATAGACGGTTAGCCTTGATATATTGTTAGTTACAAAAATAACCGCCAAAGTTTACCAGACCAGGGCGGTTATTTTTGTGTCTTATCATTGCTCTTAGAACCAACGGTATAACCAAGAGCAAAGCAAGTAATACATAAGCTGATAATGGCTATAAAAAGCTCCGTTGTAAGCATAAACACGAACCTCCTCTACAGATTTCCATAAATGGATTTCTATGTAAACACAGGCTATAATTTCTGTGGAGAAGGCTAACCGCCTACCGAATAGGGTAGCACCAAATATATTATACCAAACATTTGTTCGGAAGTCGAAAGCGGAAATAAATTTAAGGTGCCAGGTGCAGATGGAAATACGAATGACCTTGATAGGAAATTAGGGGATAAGGTTGTAGAACTGAATATCATTGCAGAGCAGATGCAGACAGCCATAGCGGAGAACAGCCGGACTGCACTTGACCAGAATGAATATGAGAGAAGATATGCCGACCTTACCGAAAGGTACAATACCATCAAATCAGAGTATGATAAGATTTCAGAACAGATTGAAAGCAAAAAGGCTCAGAGAGAATTATTCAAGGGATTCATTCGGACTTTGGAAAAGCAGGACGGCTTAATCGAAGAATTTGATGCCGGGATTTGGAGCAGCCTTGTGCAGGAAGTGGTTGTAAAAGCCAAGGACGATATAAGATTCATATTCAAGAACGGATTTGAAGTAAGAGTATAGAAATAGGATTTGATGGCACTCGGGCAGTGAAATACTGGGGTGGTTTATGTGGAAAAAATGTAGGCGATATGATATGATAAACGATAAGATGTCCCA
>JAQYAS010000088.1 GCA_029338615.1 Clostridiales bacterium | reverse complement strand
CAGCGTAGGCGAGATAGCTGATAAACTGCAGATGAATGCTTCTGCTATTTCACATCAGCTCAGAGTATTGAAACAGGCAAAATTGATAAAGAGCAGAAGATCTGGTAAAAATATAATATATTCACTTGCTGATGAGCATGTCGTTACGATAATACAGCAGGGAGTGGACCATATTATGGAATAGGTATAGAGAGGTATATTATGCAGGTTGAGTCTTTGATATTTGATATGGATGGAACATTGTGGGATAGCGCTGAAAATGTGGCTAGATCATGGAGTGAGGTTATAAAAAAATATCCGGATATGCATACTGAAATTACTGAGCGCGACATCAAAGGTGTTATGGGACTTTCTATGGATGTTATCGCTGTCAGATTATTTGGGGATTATACACCGGAGCGTCAGGCAGAGATAATGGATGCATGTGGCAACTATGAGAACGAATATCTCAGGATCCATGGTGGAAAATTATATGATGGCGTTGAGGAGACTCTCAGACAACTTGCTGAAGAACACAGGTTGTTTATAGTAAGTAATTGTCAGAGTGGATATATAGAGGCATTTTTGGAACATTATGGATTCAAAAAATATTTTAAGGATATTTTGTGCTGGGGAGATACCAGAAAATCCAAGGGAGAGAGCATAAGGATACTTATGGATAAGAATGGGATAAGCGATGCGGCATATGTTGGAGATATCCAGGGAGATTGTGACAGTGCAAGGTTTGCCGGAATAAAGTTTATCCATGCGGCATATGGATTCGGAAAGGTTGATAACAAAGATGCTGAGATAAAAAGTTTTGGTGAATTGCTTGAGATAGTTGAATAAGAGACGATCAAAAAAGCATGTGAGCGTTTATATACTCACATGCTTTTTTTTTAATTATTTAAAAATTATTTATTCATATGATCGAGTGCCGCAGTGACAAAACCCTTGAAAAGAGGATGTGGCTTATTTGGCCTTGATTTGAATTCTGGGTGAGCCTGAGTTCCGATGAACCAAGGATGATTTGGAATTTCGATCATCTCTACTATGTGGCCATCCGGTGAAAGACCTACAAGTTCCATGCCGTTGTCGGTAAGGGCCTGACGAAAATCGTTATTTACCTCATATCTGTGTCTGTGACGCTCATGAATATATTCTGTGCCATAAAGCGCATAAGACTTGGAATCCTTTGCCAGTACACAAGGGTATGAACCCAGACGGAGTGTACCGCCAAGATCGGTTACATCGTGCTGGTTAGGCATGATGTGAATAACCTGGTGGAAGGAATTAGGATTAAATTCTGAGCTGTGTGCATCTGAATATCCAAGTACATTTCTGGCAAATTCAACTATGGTGAGCTGCATACCAAGGCAAAGTCCAAGGTATGGGATATTGTTAGTTCTAGCGAATTTTATAGCGGTTATCATTCCCTCTATACCTCTGTCGCCAAAACCACCGGGTACAAGTATTCCGTCCACATCGCCCAGGATAGCATCAACGTTATCTTCGGTTACCTGCTCTGAGTCTACCCATTTGATATTTACCTCAGCCCTGTTTGCGACACCTGCATGTTTGAGAGCTTCTACAACGGAAATGTATGCATCGTGAAGTGATACGTATTTTCCTACAAGTGCGACACTTACTTTCTGAGTTGGATGCTTCCACGCGTCGATCATGTTGGTCCATTCGTTCCATGCGTCTGGTTCTGGAGGAGGACACTCCATATCAAGACATTCACAGACAACGTCAGCCAGATGTTCTTTCTCCATAGCCAGAGGAACTTCGTACAGAACATCTACATCCAGGTTCTGTATAACATTTTTGCTTGGAACATTACAGAACAGGGCGATTTTGTCTTTTATTCCCTGATCGAGAGGCAGATCAGATCTGCACACCAGTATATCAGGTTGGATACCCATTCCCTGCAGATTCTTGACACTGGCCTGTGTAGGCTTGGTCTTTATCTCGCCAGAAGCCTTGAGGTAAGGAATCAGTGTCACATGTATCATTATACAGTTCTTAGGACCTACCTCGTGCTGGAATTGCCTTATTGCTTCCAGAAATGGCTGGCTTTCGATATCTCCAACGGTTCCGCCTATCTCAATTATGGCAACTTCAGTGTCTTTGGCGTCCGGATTGCGATAGAATCTATCCTTTATCTCGTTGGTTATATGTGGAACAACCTGCACTGTGTGACCGCCAAAATCTCCATGACGTTCCTTTTGAAGAATGCTCCAATAGACCTTACCGGTTGTGACATTTGAGTTTTTGTTCAGGCTTTCGTCTATAAAACGCTCATAATGACCAAGATCCAGATCTGTTTCAGCACCGTCATCAGTTACAAATACCTCCCCGTGCTGAATAGGGTTCATGGTTCCCGGATCAATATTGATATAGGGATCAAATTTCTGACTGGTTACCTTGTAACCTCTCATTTTGAGAAGCCGACCAAGGGAAGCAGCGGTGATACCCTTACCAAGTCCGGATACAACACCTCCGGTGACAAACACATACTTGACTGCCATAATTATATCCTCCATTAATACTACTAGATATTTATCGAGTGCGTAAAACGCACAGGTATATGCATAAAATTACATTTACATATTATAATCAAGCTATACACAAAAGTCAATTGAGAAACACAAGCTAAAATGTAATAAAACTTGTTAATTTTTAATGCGTAGTTAAGAAAAACAAGATATGGTATAATAATAAAAAACTGATCAAGAGTAGAGAGGGTACTGATGGGCACAATAAGCTTTATACATATATCCGATGTTATGCTGGGAATAAATCCGGATGTCGGATGTGATTGGAGTGAAGAACGGCAGCAGGAGATATACAGTACATTTGAAAAGATAATAACCGATGCAAATGACCGCATGGTAGATTTGATATTGATCTCAGGCAATCTGTTCGATCATATTCCATCAGAGAGAGAATTGGAATGGCTTGATGATAAGCTCAGTGCCCTGAAAACAGCGAAAGTAGTGTATGTTACAGGTGATCGTGATTATCAGGAATGGGATGCGCCGGTATCGTCTTACAACTTTAGATCAAACATATATGTCATGGGCAGAACTGATATGAACCTTGATGTGAGAGGAAATGATGTGGAGAGAACAACTGCTGCGACGATGGCCGTTGACTGTCTGTGGTTTCATGATAAAAATGTGCGGGTATATGGAATCAGCTGCTTTGGAAAGAAGACAACGGCGGTAGAAGTCGATGGTATATCATCTGATGATGAGACGGTTGATATTATGGTCGTATATGAAGATGCATCATGCAGAAAGCCGGTAAATATATCTGGCATAAAGGACAGCTTCTTATATGTGGCGCTCGGAGGAAGTTATAGATACAGGGCGGTTTCTGATAATGCGTGTTTTTCGGGAAGTCCGGAGCCTGTATCTTCGGAATCAACAGGCAGGCATGGATATATATATGGTGAGGTATCACATAACAGTGTATCTCTTCAGATGATCCCCGTTGCAAGGAGAGAGTATAAGACCATAGATTACCGGGTTGACAATGATTCCGGGAACTATCAGGTAGAAAGTGATATATCACGTTTGCTGGGCCTTGAGGGAAGTAACAATATATATACTATTAATTTAGTAAGAGCGGACGGATGTGAAAAGAATTTCGACCTGTCCGGTTCGTTTGCTGGATACAGAGTAAAGAGCCTTAACGGAGCTCATTTTGACAGAACAGACTACAGTAAATACATATCGGCGAACCGTTCGGGAGCGTTTGGCAGATTGTTAAAGGATATGGAGAACTCAGATGTCGGGAATCTGGACGGATATCAGAAAGCTGTTGATGAGATAATAGATATGTCTGGACTTTACAGGCGTGGTAATAAACACCTTGGAAAGGATGCTTACAATGAGACAAGGAGACAGGTGCTTAGTCTGCTTCATATTCAAAAATCCGTATATGAGAATGATGCTGATATCATAGCGTATAATGAAGTTAACAGAAAATATCAGGAGAGCAGTGATGTGCTGGAAGAACTTAATCAGGCCTGGGCACATGAAAGAAGTCTGGGGTTGCAGTTGAGAACACTTAAGAACAGAGCAGTGACTATGGAGAAACAATACAGGCAGGCACGACTGAGAAAGTATGTGAGAGCTGTACTTATCCCGGCCATCATAACAGGTGCGATTGCTGTTACAATTATTCCGGCAATGATACACAGATATGGGATAAAATCTGGAAATATAGGGCTGATAGGACTGATCATTCTGACAGTGCTTATCACAGTTATGCTGTACTATTCCTGCAGTGCAATATATGGCAGACACAGATATAAAAGAGGCGTATCCAGAGAGGAGCTCGATGCAAGCTTAAGTGACATCGACAGAGATATTCATGAACTGGACATAGAGATGTCTGGTGTACATAAAAGGAGAGTTGAACTTCAGCAAAAAGATAATATCAGGAGAAATATGTGGGATATTCTGACAAGCAAGGAGCGAGAACTGGCCGGTAAAAGGTACGAATATTCAGTTATGGAAAAGGCTATATCCATTCTGGAAAAATACTCAGAATAGTTTATTGTGGAGGGTAACTGGTCTGCTCCGCTTTAATAAGCTTTTTCTCGTTTTTAAATGTCATTATTGCAACTATCTGGATAGACCCAAGAATGAGAAGAAATCCTGCAATATCCATGCCAGTGAATCTTGTGCCAAGGAAAATCCAGGTGAGGAGTGCGCTGCTTACCGGTTCGACTGTAACAAAAAGACTTGCCTTGACACTTCCGAGAATACCTATACCTATTCCGTAAATTGTAAATGGAATCAGTGATCCTATGATCGCAACAGCCATGGAAGCTGCAAAGATAGAAGGTTTCATGTGAGGATAAGAATAAGTTCCTGTAACGATTGTCAGAAATATGGCGGCGATAAGCGATGACCAGCCGATCACATTGACCAGTCCGTATGTATTATAAAGCTTTTGCGGAAACAGACAGTATATGGTGAAGCACACTGCTGACATAAGTCCCCACATGAGAGCTGGCCTGGATATTGCAAGAGAGCTCAGGCTGCCGTGTGTGGCAATCAGAAATATCCCGGCAAATGCGCATATTACAGCTCCGGCTTCATAAGATTTTGGCTTTTTATGCATAAATATACTTGTGTATAACAGCAGCATGATTATATATGTGAATTGGATAACAGTGCCAGTGGCGGCATTTGAATGTTCGATAGATGCAAAATAGGTGAATTGTACACCCATAACTCCAGCGAGTGCAAAGAAAATAACAGATATGACACTCTTAGGCTTTGCCCATATGGACAAAGCCCTTTTATCTTTTGTAAATGCTGAAATTACGAGGAGAACAACTCCAGACACAAACTGACGTATGATAGACAACTGGGTAGCGTTGATATCCGAATTCTGAAATACATACTGTCCCAGGACACCACTGATACCCCACATGATCCCGCACGACAGAACCAGCAAAATCCCAAATTTTTGTGAACGAAAAAAGTTAGTGTTTGACATTGCACCGCCTCGTATCTTGTAAAGTGCCATAATTTTACCACTGGTGCTGTTTTATTTCAACTGTTCTTTAAACAAGGAGCCTTTGTGTCGAATGATGGGTTGAAAGCATAGAAATTCTTGAAATCCAGAGTTTCCTTGACTGCTTCCAGGCATTCGCCAAACCTCTGGAAATGAACGATTTCTCTTTCTCTGAGGAATTTTATTGGCTCATATACATCAGGGTAGTCTTTGCAAAGACGGAGAATATTGTCGTAGGTTGAACGGGCTTTCTGTTCTGCGGCCATGTCTTCAAAGAGATCGGTGATAGGATCCCCCTTACATTGGAATTCACAGGCGTTAAAAGGAATTCCACCTGCGGCCTGTGGCCATATGCCGATGGTGTGATCTACATAATACTTATCAAATCCAGAGGCTTTAATTTCTTCGATGCTGAGATCCCGTGTGAGCTGGTGTACAATAGTGCCGATCATTTCCAGATGCCCCAGCTCTTCTGTACCTATGTCGGTAAGGGCAGCCTTTACTTTGGAATCAGTCATGGAGTATCTCTGGGACAGATAGCGCATTGATGCGCTGAGTTCTCCATCGGGCCCGCCGTACTGGCTGATTATGTCCTGAGCAAGCTTGGCATTGGTTTCCTTTATGTTTACAGGAAACTGTAATCTTTTTTCATATATCCACATTAGCAGTTACCCTCCCTTTCCCATGGCCATGGATCATTGATCCATGAAAAATAATTGGTGTCATTTACCTGGTATTTGTTGATAGGACCGTATATAGAGACATAGTCCTTTACTGCCTGATTACGCATGCTTTTATAGTTATCATAGCTGGTGAGGGCTTTCTGACAGGATGGGTGGAGATCAAGATATAGAGCTATGTCATCCATAGCAAACGAAACTTCAGTTATAAAACGCATAAGCTGCTTTTTGTTCATTTTATTCATATTTGTTTCCCCCTTATTCCGCAGAATATGAGATTGAGATCCTTGAACATTGTTCCCTCCATCAGTCCGCATTTGGCATCATATATATTTTCAAAGGCCTGCTCGGGAATATATGTCATTCCGACTGGCCGGCCGGGAACCTGAGTCGGGTGTGGACAGGAATCATTGCCTGCCGGTTTGCTGTTTCGCGGCTGCGTGGTGTATTTTACAGAATTCCCCTGATTGTAGAAGCATCTGTTCTGACTGCTTCGGTTGCAGTTTCTGTTTTGTTCCACAAAAAAACCTCCATACATAAGTTTACTTTGTATAAACTATGCAGGAGGTTAGCCTGTGTTACCGGGATATAGATTCTTATATACCCTTCATTGACAATTGAATTCTATTTTTGTTCATATCCACACCGATTACTTTGACTTGGACGATGTCGCCTACACTGACAACGTCGAGAGGGTGCTTTATGAATTTATCGGACATTTCCGATATGTGGACAAGGCCGTCCTGATGAACGCCAATATCCACAAATGCTCCAAAATCAATGACATTTCTCACGGTTCCTTTCAGTATCATGCCTTCAGTTAGATCCTTAATCTCAAGTACATCACCCCTTAAGATAGGTTTTGGCATTTCGTCTCTTGGATCTCTTGCCGGTTTCTCCAGTTCTCTGATAATGTCGGTGAGTGTTATTATTCCGGTTCCAAGTTCCTGAGCCATTGATTTGACATCTTTGATGTCTTTGGATATGTTTTTAAGCCTGCCGTTTACAATATCATCAGTGTTATATCCAAGTCGGTCTATCAGAGCAGTGGCTATGTTGTAACTCTCAGGGTGCACGGAGGTAGAATCCAGAGGATTTGAGCCTCCGGTGATACGCATGAAACCAGCGCACTGTTCAAATGCTTTAGGGCCGAGTTTTGCAACCTTTAGGAGTTCCTTTCTTGAAGCAAATTTTCCATTGGCTTCCCTGTAGGTTACAATGTTTTTGGCAAGTGTTTTGTTGATACCTGATATGTGCTCCATGAGTGGGGCGGATGCGGTATTGAGATCAACACCTACCTTGTTAACTGAGTCTTCTACCACAGCGTCCAGAGCTTCAGTTAATTTTTTCTGGTTCATGTCATGCTGATATTGACCTACCCCGATGGCTTTTGGATCGATTTTTACCAGCTCTGCCAATGGATCCTGTACACGTCTGGCAATGGAAGCGGCACTTCTCTGACCTACATCGAAGTTAGGAAACTCTTCGGTCGCAAGTTTGCTTGCGGAGTACACTGATGCGCCGGCTTCGTTGGTTATAATATATTGTATAGGTGTATCAAGCTCAGCTATGAGTTCTGATATAACCATTTCTGATTCTCTAGAAGCAGTTCCATTGCCGACGGATATCAAAGTGATACCGTATTTTTTAATAAGAGTCTTAACTGTTTTCTTTGCTTCTGCAACTTTTTTCTGTGGTGCTGTCGGGAATATGACAACGGTGTCAAGTACTTTACCGGTAGGATCCACCACGGCAAGTTTACATCCGGTTCTGAAAGCCGGATCCCAACCAAGTACGGTCTGTCCTGAGATAGGTGGCTGCATTAAAAGCTGGTGAAGGTTGGAAGCAAAAACCTTTATGGCACCATCCTCGGCGGCTTCTGTGAGAGAGTTACGAACCTCCCTCTCAATGGCTGGGGCTATCAGACGGTCGTAACTGTCTGTGATTGCCTCAGACAAAATGTGGGATGTATCTTTAGAATCATTCTTTATTATATTTTTGTGCAGGTATGATAATATTTCATCCACAGGTGCATCTACTTTGACTGATAAAATTTTCTCCTTTTCTCCACGGTTTATGGCAAGGGTACGATAACCGGTCATTTTGGAGATGGGAGCTGAGAAATCATAATACATTTCATATACTGATTCTGTGTCCATATCTTTTGCGGATGTCTGGATGACACCTTTGCGCATAGTCAGTTCTCTTATTTTTGTTCTGTACTCGGCTGTGTCAGATATGTTTTCTGCGATGATATCCATCGCACCGGCGATAGCATCGTCTGCTGTCAACACTCCGTTTTCTTCTGATATATATTGGGAGGCTTCCTGTCCTACAGGCGCAGAAGACATCTGGAGAACGATGGTATTGGCAAGTCCTTCAAGTCCTTTATCTTTGGCTATGGTAGCTCTTGTTTTTCGTTTTGGTTTGTATGGTCTGTACAGATCCTCCACCAATACCATGGTTTCAGCTCCTTCTATAGACGCCTTAAGTTCAGGAGTGAGTTTCCCCTGCTCATCTATACTGGATAATACCTGGGATTTTCGGTCTTCCAGATTCCTCAGATATACAAGCCTTTCGTGAAGTAGTCTGAGCTGCTCGTCATTGAGGGATCCTGTTGCCTCCTTTCTGTAACGTGCGATGAAAGGAATCGTATTGCCTTCATCGATGAGTTTGATCGCAGCGTCGACCTGGCTGTCGCGACAGCCAATCTCCTGTGCGATCTTTTTAGTGATATCCATAATAAATCTCCTTTAAAATCATTGTAAAATATAACTGAAATGCGCTTGATAAGTATATAAAAAATACATAGATTATTCAAGAGTGCTATGGTATACTTTGGTTAGTTGGGCAGACGTGGAAGGGATAAAACGATGGCAGATATGATGAAGCAAAACAGCGACAGGATCAGACAGGCCATGGAGATGGCTGAAAGGTACCATGATGGGCAGATGCGCAGAGGCAGCCATGGCGATGTGCCATATTATTATGAACATATTCTTGGCGTATATAGAATACTTCATGATGAGTGTGGGGTTGAAGAGGAAGATGTTCTGATAATTGCTCTTCTCCATGATACGGTTGAAGACACTTCGTGTACGTTGGAAGAGATCGGGGAGATATTTGGCACAGAGATAATGGAACAGGTCAATCTGCTTACGAGAAGAGAAGGAGAACCGTTTTCTGTATATTCCAGAAGGTTATTTTCGCAGTGTTCATACAAGGGGGTTCTGGTAAAGCTTGCGGATCGACTTCATAATCTGCGTACCATAGTGTATATGCCTGATAAAAGGTGGATACAGAAAAAGGTGAATCAGTCATACACTGACATACTTAATCCTTTGCCTGATACTCTTAAGAGAATAGATGGAAGATATAACGATGTGATCAATATATTAGCAGACAAGATAGAAGACCAGATATTGGAGGTTCAGAGGACTCTGAATCTCAGCCATTCATAGAAAGATAGATAACAGATAGAAAAGGCGCAGCAAATTGGATTTTGCTGCGCCTTTTTCATGGCCTAATAAAATATTCTGGTTTCATCAATTATGTTGTATGTCCCAGCGGAATAATCCAGCATTATCACATTGCAGTTCTGCTGCAGACCGCCTGACCAGAAATCCTTCATCTGGTGCTTTTTGACATGCATCATCATAGCTTTGTTAATCGCGCCATGTGCCACGACCATGATTCTTGAGTAACGGGTGGCTAGTGGCTCTACATAGTCAGTCATAAATTTGGATGCCCTTGAGCACAGTTCCTCAAATGACTCGCCATTGCCGATCGGATGGTACAACTGAGGCTGCTTGAAGAAGAAACGAAAATCCTGACTGTCATCCTTAAGGAGTTCAGACATATTCTTTCCCTCCCAGTCCCCAAAACACATTTCCATTATCAGGTCATTTTTTATGATAGGGATATTGCGCTTGCCAACTATTAGCTGGGCAGTTTCGTATGCTCTTTTTAGTGGACTTGAGTAAATGAGGTCGAAATCAGTGCTTTTAAGGTTTTCACCTGTTATGCGGGCCAGTTCACGACCTTTTTCGTTGAGTTCGATATCAGTTCTTCCCTGTAATAATTTCTTTTCATTCCACACGGTTTCCCCGTGGCGTACGATATATATTTCCATAATATTGCATCTCCGGTTGTGATATTGGTATATTAGATATCCTCGATCTGCCAGTCTATAGGTTCAACTCCGTGGGCAGTGAGAAAATCGTTGGTTTTGCTGAAGGGCTTGCTTCCCCAGAATCCTCTGTATACTGAAAGCGGACTTGGATGTGCGGATTTCAGTATAAGATGATTTGGGTTATTCAGAAAAGCAGCCTTTCGCTGTGCATATGAGCCCCAGAGAATGAAAACGATAGGTCTGTCCTGGCCGTTCAGTATGCGGATGGCTGCATCGGTGAACTGTTCCCATCCCTTGCCCTGATGAGAATTGGCTCTGTGAGCCTGAACAGTGAGAACGGAGTTCAGCATGAGCACCCCCTGGTCTGCCCATTTTTCCAGATAGCCGTTGTTAGGAATCTTGCATCCCAGGTCGTCGTGCAGCTCCTGATAAATATTTACAAGAGAAGGCGGGATCGCCACGCCCGGTTTTACGCTGAAGCTGAGACCGTGAGCCTGACCAGGTTCATGATATGGATCTTGGCCTATGATAACACATTTCACCGTTGAGAGTGGTGTATTGTGAAAAGCATTGAATATATCATCGGCGGGTGGGTACACAGTTTGGGTTTCATATGCATTCCCCACAAAATCAAATAGTTTTCTATAGTAGTCTTTTTTATATTCGGGCCTTAAGTATTCAGCCCAGTCATTTGTTATAGCAGGCATATTTATCCTCCTTTGAAAATAAAACACACATATATATTAGCATAGTGGGAGGACAATGTAAAACAAACGGTTAAGTTTCCAGATTGGAGTTGTAAGAAAGAATTGGACATGATATACTTAGCATAATTGAGAAGCAAAAATAGATATTTTGAAAGGAACGTAGAGTATGGAGAAGGCATATAATACAATGAAGAAAGTTGGAGCACTCAATATAGCACTTGGAGTAATTACGATAGTGACTGGCCTTGTTGTTGGAATATTGATGCTTACAGCAGGAGGAAGCTCACTTAAGAATAAGAGATTCATCGTGTGGTAGCTAGATTGATATAGATGATATAGCATGAAAATGGGGTTGACATATAGTGTAGGAATATGGTAGAGTCAACCTAGATAATGTGATGAAGAGGAGCAGTAGAGTTCTGGAGATTTTCAGAGAGCTGTCGTTTGGTGTGAGACAGTGGTTGAAGGAATTTGAACTCGCCTTGGAGCAGCCCACTGAATACAGTGCCATTTGGATATTGTTGGTAGGATGGGACGGAGCCTGACCGTTACTGCAGGAGGATATAAGATTAGTAGTCTGTATCTGTAAAGAGAGCATACTTTATGTATGAAATAGAGTGGTACCGCGTAACTTACGTCTCTATATGATAGGAGATGTGAGTTTTTTTTTGCTTAGCGAACTGAAATAGGAGGTTTTATCAATGAAGAATTATCAGAATTACAAGCGTGGATATTTTATGCCGCCGGTGAAGTCTACAGAGTGGGTAAATAAGGAGTATATAGATAAGGCTCCTGCATGGTGCAGTGTGGATCTTAGAGATGGCAACCAGGCTCTTATAGTTCCAATGAGTCTGGATGAGAAATTGGAGTTTTTCCAGGAACTCGTAAGAATTGGATTTAAGGAAATTGAAATAGGATTCCCTGCTGCATCAGAGACTGAATACGAATTTTGCAGAACATTGATAGAGAAGAATCTTATACCTGACGATGTTACAATTCAGGTCCTGACACAGGCCAGACCGCATATTATAGAGAAAACCTTCAAGGCTATAGAGGGATCAAAGAATGCAATCGTGCATTTGTACAATTCGACATCATTTGCACAGAGACAGCAGGTGTTCAGAAAATCCAAAGAAGAGATACTGAAAATAGCTGTGGATGGTGCAGAACTTCTTAATAAGATGGCGGATGAGTATGGGGTTCCATATCAGTTTGAGTATTCACCGGAGAGTTTCACTGGAACAGAGGTTGAATACGCATTGGAAGTGTGTAATGCAGTTATAGATATATGGAAACCAACTCCAGACAGGAAAGTTATAATCAATCTTCCGGCAACTGTTGAGATGTCCCTTCCTCACGTATATGCAAGTCAGATAGAATATATGAGCAAAAATCTTCATGACAGAGAGAATGTAGTGCTGTCACTTCATCCCCACAATGATCGTGGTTGTGGTGTGGCAGATGCTGAATTGGGAATCCTTGCGGGCGCAGATAGAATAGAGGGTACACTGTTTGGAAATGGAGAGAGAACAGGAAACGTAGATATAATCACTCTTTCTATGAACATGTATACACATGGAGTTGATCCGGAACTTGACTTCAGCGATATACCACGCTTGACAGAGATGTATGAGAGAATTACAGGAATGAAGGTTTATGATCGTTCGCCGTATACAGGTAAACTCGTATTTGCCGCATTCTCTGGATCTCATCAGGATGCAATTGCCAAGGGCATGAAGTTCAGAAAAGAGCAGGGAGATGGAATGTGGACCTGTCCATATCTGCCGCTTAATCCGGAAGATATAGGAAGAAAGTATGATGGAGATGTAATAAGAATCAACAGTCAGTCAGGAAAAGGCGGAATCGGTTTCCTGCTTCAGACGAAATATGGATTTGACCTTCCTGCAAAATTCAGAGAGGATCTTGGATATACTGTTAAGGATGTGTCAGATAAGGCGCATAAGGAACTCAGCCCGAAGGAAGTTTTGGACATTTTCCAACGCACATATGTCAATATAGATGGACCTATAAAGATGCTGGAGAATCATTTTACTCAGGGTGATGGAATATCCACAGAGATAACAATTCTCAAGAATGGAGAGAAAAAGGTATATCATGGCAAGGGAAATGGAAGACTGGATGCAGTCAGCAATGCAATAAAGAAACATTTCGGCATTCAGTTTAAGGTGATCTGCTATGAGGAACATTCTCTTCAGACAGGATCTAACTCGCAGGCTGTTGCTTATGTGGGTGTAGAAGATACAGAAGGAAAAGTTACATGGGGGGCAGGAATAAAGGATGATATAATTGATGCATCTGTATATGCCCTTGTAAGTGCGGTAAACAGAACAGGAAGAATTTAACATAATAAGGCGGCGGCAGATAAGAGAAAATGAGCTCTTTATCTGCCGCCGCAGTTTTATTTGGTGGTATCGCGCAGTTTCTTGTAGCAATATCCGATGATATCTTTTCTTGTGACTATGCCTATAAATCTGTTCTCGTCATCTACGACCGGCACAAAATTCTGAGCCATGGCGCGGGCTATCAGATCTTCCATATTGGAGTTAATAGACACGGATGCATATTCGAATTTTTTAGGGATGTCGTTGAGAAAGATATTCTCTGCAGTCTTAAGGGCATTCATGGAGTTGCGTTTACAATACCAGAGTATATCACCTTCGGTGATAGTTCCGACATATTCGCCTGTGTTTGACAATATCGGGATGGCAGAATATCTGTGAATCTCCATCTTCTCAAGGATCTGTCTGAGTGAATATGTATCTTCAATATATGCAACCTCGCTCTTGGGAGTCAAAAAAAATAAAATGTTCATATGATAATATCTCCTTGTACAAAAAAAATATTGGTTTTACAGCCCCACTCTGTAAATAATAAAGGTATAAGGCAACATCTTTACCATACTTAATTATAGGATATTATTATCTTTAGTTCAAATGAATAAATTGTGAATTGGTATTTGCCTGTTGGACAATAATTTTTCAGAAATTGACTAAAAAGTGTTAGAATATGTCCGAATTTGTAAAAAGCTGTTGTTAAATAATATGTCATTTGATATTATAAAATCAAATGCATAAGCAAAAGGAACAAAAGGAGGTCTGTATGGGATCGGAAAATGTTTTCCAGGAGAATCAGGAGTATCTTATAAAGGCGAAAGAACTGGTTACGGCAATCGATGATATGCAGGACAACCTGGATCAGGCAAGGGTATCGCAGAAGAAAACTGCCAGAAGTATCGCCCAGGAAGAAAAAAACCTGTCAGAGGAGATAAACTCAACATTAAAGAATAGAAAAAATGAGATAGAAGATGGATATGATGAACAGCTGACTGCTAATGGCGCCAAGATACGACAACTGGTGTCGCGCAAAGATAAAAAGAAAAATGAACGAATGGGCAGCAGAATAGAAAGCGAAACTGCGGATCTCAATGAGAGCAACAGACAATTGAGACTACAGGCCAAAGAACTTTACAAACAGAATCATGTGCCGGGATTCTGCAATACGGGATTTTTTTATTGTATGTTCTGTCCGAGCGGAGCAGGTGAGGTATTTAATCTTTTGTTGCTGATTATCGCATTTTGCGGGTGTCTGCCGGCTATGGTTTGTGCAGTATTGTCCTATACATTGTATAGCACGGGGGTTCATATCCTTGCATATGTGGTTATAGCACTGTCGATCATCGTAGTTGAGTTTGTGATATATTTTATTCTGTTTAATGCCACCAAAGTTAAATATCTTGATGTGATAAAAGAAGGAAGAAAATTGCGCAACAAGGTGAGGGCAAACAACAAACAGATTAAGGTAATAAGAAATTCCATAACAAGAGATAAGGATGAAAGTGTATATAATCTGGGCAAGTATGATGAGAAGATAAAGGAACTTGAAGCAGAGAGAGAAGAAATCAGCAATCGAAAGATGGAGGCTGTAAAGGTGTTTGAAAATGATACCAAACAGGTTATAACTAATGAGATAACCAGCAGAAGACAGCCAAAGATTGATGAACTCAAAGCTGAACTCAGAGTGTTGGATGAGAAGATTAACTCTATGGAGAGTGATCTGTCTGATATGCAGACACATCTGACGGACGGATATGTGACTTTCCTTGGCCGTGATCTGTGCACAGAAGAGAAATTATCTGATCTCATCAATATAATGGTGGAAGGACAGGCAAGTACAGTTTCAGGTGCAATAGAGATTTACAAGGAGGAGAGCTAGTACTTTTATAGTTTGGCTTTGACGTATTGTGTGTATTATTAATATGTGGTGTCTGCGAGAATGAGACTGTCTGCGATATAATCGGCCATATTTTTTACTGTGTACAGCCTCGTGCTCTGAAGAAGATTGATACCAGGTCTGCCTGAAATATTAACTATCCCGGTGATGGAGATATCTCCAATTGCCGGGAGTTTTTTATTTACACCGATACCAGGGAGAAGCGGGGAATTGCACAGAGTTACCATACCCACATCATTTGAATGTCCAAGGGATGCGTCTATTGCAATCACCACAGGATTGTCATATCGACTGTATATGGTGTTGATACAATCTCTGATGTTCAGCGCATGTACAGGTGATTTAAGGGTTCCATATACATGATAACCGGAATCTTTATCACTTATTATGCTGCCGACGATGGGACCGAGCGCATCGCCCGTTGCACGGTCTGTTCCGATGCATACAATGACTTTGGGGCCTGAGCTGGAACAGCTTTTTATAAGGTCATTAATTCTTTTGCAGAACATTGAACCGGATGTTTTGTCTGCTGGATCAAAATATTCAGTTTTCTTTATTTTTCTTTGTAATAAATTCATGCGATAATTCCCAAATACTGTTTTATTTATAATATAGATTATTTCCATTTGAGATAAAGTTTACACAACAAATGTTGTTCAAAAAATGCAATAACATGTAGATAATAAGTGGTAATTGCTGGTTGATGGTGACACCTTTTCCCAAAAAATATATGTGTACAATGATAATATTCCAGATATTGGTAATATATTAAGGGAGGGCGATTATGATAGAAATAATTTGTGATGATGAGAGAGAGCAAAATAATGGTGCAGGGAGAATCAAGTATGACCTCCCCAGGAATATCAGACAGGTTGGCAATGCCCCGGGCGAGTATAAAATATACATAGAAGATTATGTCATGACATATCTTAGAAAGATTGCTGCTCCTGGGAACATAAATTGCCGTGGTGCAATACTTCTGGGGAAAACTTATGATGATGGTTCTGGCAAGGTGTTGTTTATAAGTGGGGCGGTAGATGCACAGAACCTGGAATTTGATATATCAATGATAAGGTTCAGTGACTCCATATGGAGTGGCCTGTATGCGGAAATAAACAAATACTTTGATGATCTCTCGATTGTTGGATGGTTTCTATCCAGGATGGGATTTTCAACATCACTGAACGAGCAGATGAAGAAACTTCACAGGGAAAATTTCCCGGGAGAAGGCAAAGTTCTGTTTCTTATGGACTCTCTGGAGTGCGAAGAAACATTTTACTATTATAGCCATGGAAGTTTTGTACGCGAGAGAGGATATTATATTTATTATGTCAGAAATGAGCGGATGCAGAATTACATAATAAGCAGAAAGTGTAATTCCAGCGAGAATGGTTCAGAGAATACAATCATAAAGGACCGTACAGTTGTGGAAAATTTTCGGGATAAAGGCAAAAAAAAGGCTGCAAATGGCGGGAAGAAAGCATCGGCGACACTCTCTGTTGTGGCGGCGTTTGCAATTTCGCTGGGGGCCTTGTGGTATGTTTCGCCTGATACACTTTCTCAGCTTGCGGGAAGATTGCAACGGCAAAATACGGGTAAGGATGTTCAGGTGTTTGTGAACAGCAATGACGATAAGTCGACTTCTGGAGCGGTTGAGACCGTGGCCATAGATCGAAAAGAAGATGTTGCACAAAGCTCAGACACTGAAGATTGTGTAAACACAGAAAAAGTAGTGACGGAAATGACCGTCACAGAGGAAAAAACAGGAGAAATCACGGAAACTGCAACTGGGAAAACAGAAGACACCGGTGACAATTCTGTGGCGAATGCAATGTGCGTGTATCAGGTAGAGGAAGGCGATACGCTGGTAAGTATATCGATAAAAATGTATGGCTCGCAGGAATATACAGAGACAATTGCAAAGAAAAACAATATATCCATTGATTCACCAATTTATGAGGGGGAGAAATTGGTTATTCCATATGTAGAATAAAAATGCTATAATTAGCGTGCTTTTATAGCAGATATAATTATAAAACATATACACTAATATAAGGATAGAGAAATGGGTTTATTCAAAAGCAAAAAAAATAATAAAGATCATGACTCGGAAAAACGGCCAAATGAAGATATCAATAATAAGAATACAGAGAGCAAGGTAAAGACAGATCTGAGGACGGATGATATTGATGAAGCGGATGTTGATGACAATATAATAGAAGTTAAACGTACTATGGGCAGAAAAGGAAAAATATTAGTTGCCCTGACGATAATGATAATTGCTGTGGGACTTATCACTGCCATGGTAAGGTACAATATGATCAAAACATACAGAGGATATGATGTTGTGGCGTCTGTGAAAACTACAGGTGATAATATAGCAGATTATGTAGTATTTGCCGGCAATGTTTTGAAGATTACCAAGGATGGCGCATCTTACGTAGACGAAAAGGGAAATGTCAAGTGGGATGTCAGCTATGCGATGAAGATGCCTCAGGCGGAGGTCTGCGGGGATTACGCTGTTGTTGCTGATATGAATGGCAAGGAGGTATATGTATTTAATACGTCGGGAGAAGTAAGCCGTCAGACTTTGAATTATGACATAGCCAATATGGATGTGGCGGAGCAGGGCGTGTATTGTCTCGTGCTTGTTGGCGATGGTTGTAATTATATACAGGGATATGACAAAGACAGTTCCAATATATACGAGCTTAAGACTTCTATAGATAAAAGCGGATATCCACTGGATATAGATATATCGAACGATGGTCAAAAGCTGGTAACAAGTTTTATGAAAGTAAATGGTACTAAAACTGCCACAAGTATAGCTACATACAATTTTGGTTCGGTTGGAAAAAATGAAAATGCGGATAGAATGATGGGCAGCTATGATATTCAGGATGCGGTCTATCCAATTGTAAAATTTGTGGATAATGACACTATTGCATGTTTTGGCGATGCGGATATAAGAATTTATACTATGACTGAGAAACCGAAGAAAAAAGCAGTTATAGATCTGAAGTCCAGAGAGATGCAGGGGGTATTCTCCAATTCTTCATATATAGGATATATTGCTTTGGCAGATTCTGGAAGTGCGTCGAAGTACAAAATATATGTATATGATACGTCGGGAAAGTCTGTGGCAGAAACGGACTGCAATACGACATACGACACAATATATGCCACGGATGATGAGATAATTGTTATTGGAGATATGGACTGTAATATATATAGATTTAATGGCAGTCTGAAATTTCAGTATTCATTTACCAAGAAGTTGGTAAATGTTGTTCCGGATTCGAATAAAGAAGAATATGTCGTTATATTTGAAAATGAGACTCAGACTGTAAAATTGAAAAATAATTAATAAGGTAATATGTTAGGAATGACTGTGCATGGCGGATAAGATGCACAGTTGTTTTGCATTTGTGAGAATAGGAGAAGAGTATGAATTTACTGGTATTGTCATGCATAGCCCTTGCGCTGTTGTGTTCACTTATAGGGTATAAAAGGGGACTTATAAAAAGTGCGGTCAGTGCAATAGGTCTGCTGGGGGCTATTGTTCTGGCAAATGTTCTAAATCCATATATCAACACGTTTATAGTACAACATACAGGGATCAGACAGGAGGTTAAGAGTAGAATTGAGACGGGAATTGGATTGACGGAAAATGATAAAACACTGTCCGTATATGAAGAAGAGGATTATCTTGAACACTTGCAGCTGCCGGAGCTGGTCAAGAATTATATTCGGAGCAATGATAAGAAGATAGCAGCAAATGAAACAAATGAGTCGTTGCATGCGAGGGATTATGTGTCATACATCATCAATTATATGACGGATATGGTAGTTCGGGGAATTACGTTTGGATTGACTCTTATCATAATTGGACTGATATTGATAATAGCGTTGTCATTGTCTGAAATATTGTCTTGCATACCGATATTATCAGGACTTGATAAGGCAGGCGGTGTTGTGTTTGGACTGGCGCAGGCTCTGATTATTATATGGATATGTATGATTGTAACTACACTATTTTCAGCTTTTAAGTGGGCACTGGGATGTATGAATATGATAGAAGAGAGTGCAATCCTTAGATATGTATATGATAAAAATATTTTTTTGAAATTAGTTGTTGACATATTGGGAGATATTTAGTATAGTTTCACTTGCTGGTTGTGACTGGCACAGGTTAATAACAATTTTGATCTTCTGTCACTGGAATAAGCTGATAAAGAAAATTAAAAAAGTTGTTGACACACACACTTCGGTGTGGTAATATTTAGAAGTTGTCGCCGAAGAGGTTAGACATCAGCAACTGTAAAGATCTTGAAAAAAGATAAAAAAATTGTTGACAAAGGACATCGGATGTGATAACATATAGAAGCTGTCGCTGAGAGGCGAAAACATAAAGAACCTTGAAAAATTAACAACATGACAACCCTGAAATTCCAAACAAGAATTTCAAGAACGTCGGATCGAAAGATCCAACAAACCAATAACAGTAAAGATGGTTAGGAAAAATACAAGCTAGTATGATTTCTGACATA
>JAQYAS010000087.1 GCA_029338615.1 Clostridiales bacterium | reverse complement strand
TATCTGTCGCCCTGAGAAGTTATATACAATATACCTGTGGGCATGTATTTCCTACACAGCCTGCACGGTGACAGTCCAGTTTTATCGTCCTTTATATAGCTTGCATCTACTTGTCGTATGGACAACTTTATATAGCTGCAGTTCCTTGAACAGTGATACACAACTCCGTTTTCCGCCATATATACATATGTGCCTTTCCCGTCATCATCAGCATTTTTATCATATCCAAGATATGCCATCTGTCTTATCTGTTCACTGCACGGAATATGAAACTCTCCTATGACCGGAATCCTGATCACCAGATCATAACTCAGCTTCAGATATATGTAATTATCCGAAGCCAATGCTGCCCTTGTCACAACCACCCCGGTCATGCCACCTGATACATACCTTTCAACCAAGGATCTGTCATCCGTATATTCCCTGATCTTAGTATTTGCAAGTACTGTATTTATTTCCGTCTCAGCCGAATGCTCCACAGCTTCAAGACTGTCTGATTGTTTTAACTGCCAGCCAAGGTTTGCATATTCTGCCAGATATTCTGCCGTCTCACAAAAGCCTTCATATATAGTATTCTTCACTAATATACATCCCCCGACAGAATAAAGTGCCAGCATTACAAATATAAACAACGGCAACACTATGGACGCCTCAACAGTAATACTTCCACTGTCACCCAAAGGGGATGTCTTATATATTCTCCTGCCGCTGTTGAACGCAGATGATGAGTTTATGATATGCGCTTGGAGAGGCGTTCTTTTACTCTTTCTATGTTTATTAAATTTCCACCATGAATATAATAAATACAGGTTCGGATTATCAGCCCCACCCGCTTTCACATAACAGGAGAACATATAACACCCCCCTTCAGATAACATTCTTTCAATATCTGCCAGACACATTACACATATGCCTGTACATATCATCATTGATATTTGTATTCCCTTTGTTCTCTATGAATGCTATAAAGTGTGCAGGCTGTGATACTTCCACATCAACCGAGAATTCACACACCGCATTCTTTATGAGAAAGCTGTCATTCTTCATCGAGATACTTATCTGTATAAGATCAGCCATTCTGTAGTACATATATTTTGAATTCTCCACCAATAACAGTGCAAGATATTCTCTGTACCCTATCGCATCATTTCCCTTGAAATCCTGAGCGTCAATATTTTTCAATTCTTCTATATTCCTTATGTCTGTAAGCCATGTAGAATCGGTCTTCATAAACTGAATATCATGTCCCGCCAGCATTATTTTTACATCCGCAAGAGTTTCAACGTACGCCCAGCACCCCAGAAGAAGATATTTTGCTGCCGAATATGTAACACCAGGAAGAAGTGCCAAAGCAAATGCCATTGGCTCAACGACAGCAACCCGTTTTCTCTCAGTCACCAGATAAGCAAAATTTATTGGAAGTCTGTGCAATATGATACGGTTGACAACACCCTTTAGATTATCCATATCACTGTCCCTGCCACATATAAGATACTCAATCTCACATGATAATGGCCGCTCTGATCTGCTCACTGTATAACTGTTGAATGTCTCCAGCGCATATGCCACGCCATACATATTGCCCATTATTTCCGAACTTCCAAAAGTGTTTTTTCTTTTAATCTGACTTTCAAACTTCTCTATATCCTGAAAGTCTGTGCTATCCTCTTCTATATTTTCTGCCCCCACTCCATAAGACGGAAGATTCTCTGTGTCTATCTTTTTTTCTGAGGGAAGTCCACGATCCGACACCACAAGCGGCAGAATTCCACCTTTCACAAGTTCTCCCAGAACCTCTCTCGGATCTCTTCCTATCCATTTGTCACATTCCTCAAGGCTCTCCTCCCGTCCCTGTTCTATTGCATTTCCTGAATCGTCACCTGCCTGGTCCTCCGCAGTAAGCATCTCCAATATATCTTTCGCTCCATTTGTGAGCATGTAAGTTTTCATATAATCGGATATCTGCTTCTTCATTCCTTCACAGTCATTATCAAGGAGCCCTTCGTAACGTGATAATGCAACCTGTTCCACTGCAAGCTTATCTGTCTGTCCAGACAGTGTATACTCCAAATAATCCTGAACCATCTGCTCCAGCTTACCTTCACCCTGTCCGCCAAAATTCTTATCGATGGCCAGCAGATGATACTCATCAAACAGCTCCCTGCAATATGCAGCCTCCACGTTTTCCACAGCTCCGCATGTCGCTTCAACAGTCCTTGCATCACCCATTTTTATCCTTGCAACTTCTATCATCGTCAGTCCCAGAAGAAGCATGGAGGTTGTCAGAATAGACAAAAATACCGTTATCTGTCCCCTGTTGTTCATCTGACGTCCCCCTAATATATCTTCTTTGCATCTTTGTTGATGGAATTCCATATATTATTCACAAGCGATGTTATCTGTTCCTTAAATATGATGCACATGGCTATGAGAACCACCAAAATCTATACACCACCTTCACCCAAAGCCCATAAAATATAATCTTGCACGCTATACACAATGTGTTTTGTGTATAGCTTTTTTTGCAATAAAAAAACTCCTGTTTCCAGGAGCTTTTATATATACAAGATCATTCGATTATTAGATTTATTCTTATTAACATTTTTATCCACATACTGAAAATTCAGCTTTTCATATATTTGATACAATTCCTCATTTTTCATAGGTTTATCTTTCTCGTTTGGATCATATATACTGTATGGTTCAGGATTCGGATATACCTCTATTTCATTTACCTTGCATGCCATATTTTTTACATTAACCACAACTTTATGTAACATATTGCTACCTATTTTTCTGTTACGATATGTCGGTCTGACTTGAAATCTCTCAATTTTACAATAGCCTAAAACCTTATCTAACATAATATCAAGTCTGCCAACTTCTTTATTTTCTCCTATGTCTATTGCGATGATGCAACACTCTGTATTAAATTCATACCTTATGCACACTTCTTATCCCTCCTTGAAACATCTCTCAAGTGTATCAACAATATTCATTTTTGATTTATTCTTTAACCGCTCATTTTCTTTTTTCAACTTATCACAAGTTTCCTCCAAGTCTTTAATCTTGCGTGTCAATATATCATTTTCTTTTTTCAGTGCCTTATTTATAGCTACATTGTTTGATTTATCACATTGCTTTCCCTGTCTCTTCTTTGCGCTATTTACCTCTTCCACGACTTTTTGATTTTTATAAAAGAATGATCTTGATAAACCTGTAATCTGTACAAGCGCATTGATAGATATTCTATGCCCATCCGCGACCATGTTATTAATTGCCATTATTGCCCTCTGTTCCTTATTCTCGTTACGCTTTCTATTTTCTTCTAACATCCCTTCATAGTTGCACATAGATACACACCTCCTCTTCTGTCATCCTTGATCTACCACCTGCTCATTGCATCAGCTAATATTTCATCCATTGCGTTCCTCATTGGTCTAGTGGCATCTGCAAGCATCTTATTGCCGACTCTCCGATATGAACTTAGACTAGCCGTATTTGCATGTCCAAGCAGCTTTGCAATTGTAATATCATCTATATGTAGTTCTGTCAGTCTCTTTCCATATGAATGTCTCCATATATGAGTACGAGGCTTGAATGCATTACCATTATCGTCTCTTAAATCATCTACTCTTATTAGTTTTGTTAAATGATATTGTATGCGGCTGTACTTCATAGGCTCATTTGGCTTAGATTCATCAACAAATATATATTCTGTCATTCCAAATTTGGTTGTCGTATATGAGCACGCAGCCTCTATCAGCTTTTTAACATCCTCATTTATTGGCTTTTCATATGTTCTTCTAGTTTTTATTTGCGTTAGCCTAACCATCCATCTTCCATCTGCATTTGCATATACGTTGTCTCTTTTTAAGGTTAATGTTTCTGATATTCGTGTTCCAAGAAGTTGATGAATTATAAGTGCTCTTGCCACCTGTCCATCGAGTTCCACTATAGCCCTGTTAAATCTTTTTATTTCGTCATCAGAATATACTATGACCTGACGTCTCATTCTTCTACCGTAATTGTCATCTTCTAAGAACAATCTACTAAGTTTTTCATCATTAAGCAGCCACGCAGCCACTAAAAACATGTTACGAATAATTATTATGTCCCTGTCCGTTGCATCAATTTCAGTATTTACATATATCATGTATTCTTCTATCATCTTTCTATCAACAGCTTTCAAAGATCTAACCTCAGAATGCCTATCAAGGAGAAAGTTACAAAATCTTACTATTGGAGCCATATCCCTACTGACTGTTCCCAGTGCCTTGTAAGATAGATTGTAGTACACAATCTGCTTTATTTCCTGTTTTATGCCCTCCTGTTTTATGCGGGCAAAAGATAAAGTTTTTATATTCTTTACAGGATTTCTTTTCAACTCTATTGGGATATTATTGAGATTCCATATATCGGACTCATAGTTAAATATCTCATTTTCACGATATATATACCTGTAAATAAGATTTATATACTTAATCAATACTGCATTTATTAGTTCTTTTTCTCCCGTGATTGTTTTCGTTCTTATATGACTCACCTTTTTCCCATTTTTGATAAGCCATTTCTGAGCATCCTTTAAAAGTTCTTCCTTTGTGATATCTTTAAATGATTTTAACGACTCATGATATTCATTAAGTACAGAGCATAGCTGATTAAACACATAAAAGTCTTCTCTCATAGATAGCGGAGTAAGTATTTCTCCCCTGTACATAATGAAACTTTCAAGTTCATTTCTCAATGATATCGTAGGCACTTTCGTCAGAATGAAACACCTATCAGGATATATTTGTGGATGATTTTTTGTGTTTTCATCTGCATTTTTATAACATGTCAAATCTTTAAAATATATCTTTTCTTTCACTATGTTCACACCTCATTTATATCAAAGCATTCCAACCTATTCTCTGGCTGATCAAAGTAATCATCGTTACATTTATCAAGAATATCCGGTAAATAATCTATGTACTTTCTTGTCATATCTGAGTCCTTGTGTCCTAAATAGTCACGTATAACCTCTATCGGCACCCCACTGTTATATAGATTTGTTGCAACCCCATGCCTAAAGTCATGTGATCTAAACATATATCCTGTTATTCCTGCTTCAACTAAATACTTTCTGAAATTCTTTGAAAATAAACTTGCATCAAAAGCATCACCTTTTCTATTTTTAAA
>JAQYAS010000086.1 GCA_029338615.1 Clostridiales bacterium | reverse complement strand
CCGAAGCCTATCTCTTTGATGGCCGGTATTCCATTCACGAACAGGAACACACATATGAGTGCTACCGCCGCGATGGATACCAGTGCCGCTATCAGGAATACTACATGCATAACTATTTCTTTTACTTTATGCATAAGCTGATTACTTTACGTCCTCCCACTTTGCTGCTGAACCTGTGAAGATGTTCTTTACCTGATCTACTGTGTAGTCGTCAGCAGGATTGTTGTTGTTTACGATAACTGCGATTCCGTCCATAGCGATTACAGTTGCCTTGAGGCCAAGTGCTGTCTCTGTGTCCTTGAGCTCACGTGATGCCATACCTATATCGCATGTTCCATCTGATGTAGCTGTGATACCTGTTGTTGAATCGCTCTCCTGAAGCTCGATGTCAGCATTTGTATTGATTGCCTTGTATGCCTCGATAAGCTTCTCCATAACTGGTGTTACTGATGATGAACCAGCTACAACGATCTTTCCTGAAGGATTTGTTGATGTAAATGCTCCGCTGTTTGCAACCTCGATGTACTTGTTTGCTGAGATGATCTTCTGTCCATCCTCGCTCATGATGTAGTTGATGAAATCCTGAGCAACATCACTGATGCCATCCTTTGTGACGATGTTGAATGGTCTTGAGAGTGTGTATGAACCGTTGTTGATATTCTCCTCACTTGCCTCTACACCACCGATCTTGAGAGCCTTTACTGTATCGTTGAGTGCTCCGAGTGAAATGTAACCGATCGCATAATCATCGCCTGCTACTGTTGTGAGTACGACCTCTGTGCTGTTACATGTGATGGCATTTGTTGTTGTGTTATCTACCTTATTGCCATCTGCATCCTTCTCCTCAACTCCTGTGAGCTCTACGAATGCTCCTCTTGTTCCTGAGCCTTCCTCTCTTGATACTACTGATATATCCTGTGATGCATCAAATCCGCCATCTGCGCTCTTTGATGAATTATTTCCACAGCCTGCAAGGCTTCCTAACATAAGTGCTGCTCCAAGTGTTACTGCTAAAACTTTCTTTAACTTAATCATTTTTCTTTTCTCCTTATTCTGCCGGTTATCTCTTGAACCGGTCTTTGCAAATATTGTATTATTGGGACATATCATTCTTCTCTTGTGTCCCTGAAAAGAACTCGCGCGCCTTTCGTTCTTTTCTTTGCACTATAATAAAGGGCATAAGTAAAATACATAACCAGCGCAATGTAAATTGAATGTAAAGTCGGCGTTAATCAATGGATATAAAAATCCACATCAGACAAACCGCCATAACATATAATTCACAACCAGAAAGCGGGATTAAGATACATGACAGATACCAATTTAGAAGTAATAGGATATGTAAAATGTGACTACAAAGAGAAATTCGGAATTCCAAGGCAGAGCGGTCTGACTGACCATGCCACCGCTTTTATAGAGATACTTCCACCATACAATCAGGTGGAGGCCTTCCGCGGGCTTGACGACTTCTCCCACATCTGGCTTCTGTGGGACTTCTCCAGGGCTCACAAGAATGGTTTTACCGCAACAGTAAAACCCCCAAAACTGGGCGGCAACCAGAAAATGGGAGTTTTTGCCACGAGATCACCCTTCAGGCCGAACAACATCGGTCTGTCATCGGTGAAGCTTCTGGATATTATATATAATGAAGAAAACGGATGCGTACACGGTCTTGTGGTGTCGGGCGCAGACATACTGGACGGAACACCTGTATACGACATCAAACCTTATCTTCCATACACTGACAGCCACCCGGAGGCGACTGGTGGATGGACGGACTCACTTGACATTCCAAAGCTGGCAGTATGTTTCTCTGACGATGTTGCAGAAAAACTCAGCGCCATATTCTCAGATGCACAGCTTGACGCCCTGAGGGAGATCCTCGCACAGGATCCAAGGCCGGGCTATCAGGATGAGCCAGGCAGACGGTACGGGATGCTGTACGGCGGATATGATGTGAGATTCACTATAGAGGACGGTATTCTCACTGTATGCGAGGTAATCGCAGTGACTTCCTAGATATCTCTACTGACGTGCCCTCTCATAGGCATCTGCATACTTCATTTCCTGTGAGTTTATCTCCTCTGCATCACGGTTCTGCTTCATGTAGGTGCCATCAGGCTGCTGTATGCGTGCCTGCATGTTGTCCTTCGTCATAAGCCCAAACATGTCTCTGATAGCTTTATCATCAAGATACTTGAAGTCCTCCCAGCAATCCAAACACGATCTTAATTCTTTCGTCCACTGTGTTTCTTCCCTCCTTATGTAAATCTCATCTTAGACAAGCATATCCACATAAGGAAAGTGCCGCTATCCACATGCAGTAAACGAAACGTAAAATCTATGTAAACTACATTAAAACAGTCTATCCAGTGATAGTATTATAAAGTTAATACCTTTCTCCCATTTTGCTACAGCCTGACGCGAAACACCACATTTATCTGCAACTTTTCTAGATGTGACATGAATTAACGCATATATATCAAGTTAATCACTTGATAACAAATAAAAAAGAGGTCTCCACATTCTGATGCGCACCCGGAATTCCAGATGTATTCCAGTTACATTGATTGGGAGAACCTCTTTTTTATTTTCTTATATTATTCTCTTCTAGTTGTGCTCAGGCACTACAGCATAGAACACCAGATCCTCATCGCCGTTGTTCTTCAGACTATGGCTGTGTCCCGGTGGACAATAATGGCAGTCGCCCGGATTGAGAATCTCCATGGTATCGTCATACTCCATGGTTCCAACTCCTGAGATGATAAATATGATCTCACTGTTGGTGTCATGTGTGTGAAGTCCTATAGAGCTTCCGGCTGGAAGTGTTGCCCTCATGATCTTGTTGTAATTGCCTACATGCATGCGTGGCTTGAATACGCCTTCGCCGCCCTTAAAGTTCTGAATATTCTGCTCCTCAAGTGAATCAAATGATATCTTCATCTGTTGTCCTCCTTACGAAAAATACGAAAATTTCCTGCAAACGCATGAAATGCACTCCGCGCGGCGTCTGCATGCTATGTCGTCAAGCTTACCACACTCTCCAGAAGTCTGTCACAGGCTTCCTCTATTATGTCCTCTTCTATACCCGAATAA
>JAQYAS010000085.1 GCA_029338615.1 Clostridiales bacterium | reverse complement strand
AACCTTGTGTTCTGTGCAACAGCAGCAACCATCGTATCCGGAGCAATGGCAGAGAGAACAAAATTCTCAGCATACTGCATATACTCAGCTATCATCTCACTGCTGATATATCCTATTGAAGCTCATTGGATCTGGGGCGGTGGCTGGCTCTCAGAAATAGGTTTCCACGATTTCGCCGGTTCATGTGCCATACACATGGTAGGTGGTATATCAGCCCTGATAGGAGCAGCATTACTCGGACCTCGTATTGGAAAGTTCAAGAAGGATGAGACAGGTAAGGTAGTAAAGGTTCACACTTTCCCTGGTCATAACCTTCCACTCGGAGCCCTTGGTGTATTCATACTGTGGTTCGGATGGTATGGGTTCAACGGTGCTGCAGCAACATCTGTTGAACAGTTAGGATCAATTTTCCTTACAACTACCATCGCACCTGCACTTGCAACAGTTTCATGTATGATATTCACATGGCTCAAGTATGGCAAGCCAGATGTATCAATGTGTCTTAACGCTTCACTTGCAGGTCTTGTAGCTATCACAGCACCTTGTGATACAGTTGATGCCCTTGGCGCAGCTATAATCGGTATTGTTGCCGGACTTCTCGTAGTATTTGGTGTATGGCTCTGTGACCATGCATTACATGTTGACGATCCTGTCGGTGCCGTAGCAGTACACGGTTTAAACGGTATCTGGGGAACTCTTGCTGTTGGTCTCTTCTCTACAACTTCTGTTCCCGGAAACGATTCAATAATCGGTCTGTTCTATGGTGGTGGTATTCATCCACTCCTCATCCAGTTACTTGGATTTGCAGCAGTTGCAGCATGGACAGCAGTTACGATCACCATCGTATTCCTAATCATCAAGAAGACTATGGGTCTCAGGGTATCTGAGGAGGAAGAGATCAAGGGTCTTGATCCTACAGAGCACGGTCTTCCTACAGCATACGCAGATTTCCTGACAACAAAGTAATCCATAATATATAGAATTATATATAACAAAAAAGCCTGTGATATGAACAATAATTCATATCACAGGCTTTTCTGCTACATACTCTTCTTCATATATAGCATCTCTCTCCGCTCCATCAAAGCTGCCCATATCACAGCCATGTCCCGTAAGATCAGGCGCTATTTTATGATAATCACTGCGCATCTTATCTACATATGGGAGCATCATTTCATGACACATCCACATTCCATGTATCAACAGTATATGTGGTTTATTTCTATCTCCATACTCATGTATCGTCATATGTTTGCCTCCTGTCAAAGCATCGGTTAGACTTTTCTAACCAATGACATATTACCACAGAAGACAGTCGGTATACAACACCGAGTTCAGTAATTATCCCACAAAAAGAAGCCCGATCATACGACCGGGCTTCGTCTCAAAACAAACATCTATGATTAAAGACTGTAAGAACCTGATTCTCCATCAGCTGTATAATATACCATGCCTGTTTCTGGCTGATAATATACGTTCAATTCCTTAACTGTCTTCTTGCCTATAGCTTCCTTTACCTTGTCAACGATTGCTGCCATCTCGATCTGACCGCCAGCGAACTCAACAAATACCTTCTCTGTTGTCTTAACTGGAGCTGCCTTCTTTGCTGGTGCTGCTGCCTTTGTCTCTTCCTTCTTAGCTGGAGCTGCCTTCTTTGCTGGTGCTGCCTTTACCTCAGCCTCAACTGCCTTAGGAGCCTCCTCTTTCTTTGCTGGAGCCTTCTTTGCTGGTGCTGCTGCAGGAGCTGCTGTCTTCTTGGCTGCTTCCTCTTTCTTAACTGCCTCAACCTTAGCAAGTGCTGCTGCAGGTGTTGCCTTTGTTACCTTCTTTGTCTCATCTACTTTCTTAGCTGTAGCCATGATTATTTCCTCCCAAATAAAAAGTATCTATATAATCTTATGTACTTATTTCCAAGCTAGGTTGATATTACCCCATTTTTGCCTTTTTTTCAATATTACCAAATTCTTTTCTCCCTTTTGTATTGTTTACAGAATTGATTTCCACAAATATACAACACAATACACAAAGAAGCGGCAACAGATTCGCATAAATCCGTTGCCGCTTTTGTCATTCTGCACAATACATTCGGTCTAATTCGTGAGAATATTAACCACTTCACTCAATTTCATGCCATTTGAAGCCTTGAGAAGCACAATATCTTCCGGTTTCATAAGGGCCATCAGGTATATTGCGATCTCCTCAGTATCCGTAAATGATACCGTTTTGGCATATGTCGTGTCACATGCATCCAAAGCTTCCTTTATCTTCTGAGCATGCTCACCTATAACTATAACCTCATCGATCTTCTTATCTCTCAGATATTCCCCTACTTCCCAGTGATATTCATCACTCTTGTCTCCAAGCTCAAGCATATCTCCGAGAACTATATATTTTCTGCCTGCACACTTCATATCGCACAGTACATCAGTGCTGGCCTTCATCGAATCAGGGCTGGCATTGTATGTATCATCTATAATTGTGTACTTTCCAGGCATCTTTATAACCTTCTGTCTAAGACCTCTGAAATTCTCAAACGCCTTTGACGACTTCTCATAAGGTACACCCAGCTGATGAGATACAGCCATGGCCACAAGCGAATTGCGGACGTTATGCAATCCCATGACACCCACTTTGACAGTCACCACGTCATCACCATGAACCATATCATATATAGAATATCCATCCTCCATACGAATATTGGTTGCCCGGAAATCCATATCCTCTCCACAGCCGTATGTATATACCTTGCATGGAATCTTGTCCTTTACTTCATAAAGCATAGGATCATCTCCATTGATATACAGAGTTCCATTCTCTCCCATGCCTTTGATGATACTAAGTTTTTCCTTACGTGTGTTCTCCAGAGAACCCATATACTCAATATGAGCTACACCTATAGTGGTAACCACGCTTATATCCGGCTGGGCTATGTCTGTCAGAATATCCATCTCACCGGGTTCTCCTATACCAAGCTCAAGAACCGCTGCGTCATACTCGTCAGTCATTCTGGATACTGTAATAGGTTCACCATACACAGAATTATAATTACCTTCGGTATGGAAGCACTTCATACCGGCACTTACAGCCGCAGTTATCATCTCTCTTGTAGTTGTCTTACCAACACTTCCGGTTACAGCAACCACCGGCATGTCATATCTGTTCCTTATATACTTTCCTATAGCCTGAAGAGCCTTGACAGTGTCATCTACACGTATATAAGCCTTGTCCGATACCACAACTCCATCATGTTCGGATGTAAGAGTTGCAGCCGCTGTCTGTAGTGCAGACTCTATAAATCTGTGACCATCAGTTCTGGTTCCAATAATAGGAACAAAGAGATCGCCCTCCTTAGCCTCCTTTGAGTTTATACAGATATCTGTAAGCGGAAGATTCTCATCGCCACAGAGAAGCACTCCGCCTGTCGCTTCCAGAATATTCTTTACTGTTATGTCTACCATGATTTTCCCCTTTTACTCAATATAAGTGTTCACATTATAGCACCGTCTGTCCTGTTTGTATATTAATTATACTTATTTTTGTTCAGCCAGAACTCAGATAACTCTTCATCCACATTGTGCAGACTGCATATTCTGACATCATCCCACTCAATTGGAAACAGTTCCCTGTACCTGCCCGAGGTAAATCTTTCGTCAAGAAGAAGTATGATCCCAACATCACTCTCTGTCCTTATCACTCTTCCCGCCGCCTGAAATACCTTATTTATCCCCGGGTATTGGTATGCATATCTGAACCCATCACTATCTGTGTATCTTTCGGCTGCACCTGGACGGCTGTCAAAATACTCCATCATGAGTTTTCTCTCAGTACAAACCTGGGGAAGTCCCGGGCCCACAACTATCGCTCCGATCAGTCTGTTCCCGGTAAGATCTATCCCCTCGGCAAAGATTCCACCCATAATGCAAAATGCCAGAATATTGTCTTTTTCGTCAAACCTATTAAGGAACTCCTCTCTGTCTCTTTCTTTCATATACGGTTCCTGAACGATCACCTCTGTTTCCGGCGGCAGCTCAGCATCACTCATGCAGCCGGCAACTTTATCCAGCATTGCATATGAAGGGAAAAATACCATGTAATTTCCCCTCTTTGCACTTATGACAGAATTAATATACCTCCATATATTTCTGAACTGATCATCTGTTCTTCTGGTATATTTAGTAGTCACGTCGCTTCCTATCAGTATTCTCCTGTTATCCCTGTCAAATGGCGATCTGATATAGATAGCCTGGTCATCAGGAGAATCCGACAACATCTCCATATAGTATTTTACAGGAAGAATAGTAGCCGAGAAGAATATCGCGGATATTCCTTTATCCAGGCAGCTTCTTATATTTGCCGCAGGTTTTACACAGTACAACCTGACCATGAACTTGCCGTCATCAAGCAGTTCATCATATATTATATAATTCTCATCTACCATCTCCGCTATATTAAGGAAAGACGTGAGATTAAAATAAAAATTCAGGACTTCCCTGCGCTCCGGAATCTGCCCCTGTTCTTCAAGGAATTCCTCCAACGCATCATGCAGACTCATAAGCTTCAAGTGAAGCCCAGAAATACTCTTCTGTACACAATATCCGTCATCAGGCACCTGCTTCTTCAGTTCTACCAGCTCCCTGTTGCAGCTTCCAAGATAACGGATAACCCTTCCGCCATATTTTGAAATGAGTTTTTTTAGTTCGAGGAAATCTTCTTTGACTATCGATGCGCTATACATGGCAGAAGCCCTGTCCACAAGATTATGTGCCTCATCCACAAGAAATACATAATTACCCTGTGTTCCCCCTTCACCGCCGAAAAACCTCTTCAAACTGGCCCTTGGATCAAACACATAATTATAGTCGCATACCACTATATCAGTGAACAAACTGGCATCCAGGCTCAATTCAAACGGACATACCATGTATCTTTCTGCATACATACGAACCACATCTCTGTCAATAACACTCTCATGTGACAGCATATCATACAATGCTTCATTAACTCTGTCAAAATGCCCCGCCGCATACGGGCATAAAGCTGGATTACAATCCATCTCATCCTGAAAACAGATCTTCTCCTTAGCTGTAATAATGACCATATTCACCGCAAGTCCCCGCTTCATAAGCAGCTCAACAGTGTTTCTGGGAACCGTATGTGCTATCGTCTTGGCTGTCAGATAAAACACCTTTGATACACTTCCCTGAACAAATGATTTGATTGTCGGATACAGGGCAGCCATGGTCTTGCCTATCCCTGTTGGAGCCTGCACATACAGATGTTTCTTCTGTTCTATAGCTTTATACACATACAGTGCCATCTCCTTCTGGCCATTTCTGTACTCAAATGGAAACTCCATCTCCTCTATAGTCCTGTTCCTGTCACAGCTATGCTTCTCGTAAAAATCAAGCCATTTTACAAGTTCTGTCATAAGCTGATCATACCATGCTGTTAGATAGCTGATACTGTATGTTCTCCTGAAGAATTTCTCATTCTCGCTCTCAAGATTGACATAACTTATTCTGACATCTATCATGTCTATCCCATTTTCCAATGAGTATATATATGCATAACACATTGCCTGAGCAACATGAACCCTGAGCGGTCCATCCAGATCGTCCAGTTTCCTGTATATCCCCTTTATCTCATCGATCATGATCTCACCGTCTGAATGATCCTGGACATAACCATCCGCCATGTCATCAAAACAAGACATTCCGTCTGTTTCGGCGATCGATTCAGCATCACTGTTATCCGTTGTCTTTTCGGATTCCGCCGTTCTCCTGTCAATTATCCCGTCAGCACGGCCTTCCACGGTAATATCATGGCCTCCCAGACTGACACTCATCCGGAGTGGAACCTCAGAAGCATAATAAGACCCTGCCCTTTTCTGAAGCTTTCTGTGAATACGACTTCCCGCATTCATCGCTTCTCTGGACAGAGTCCCATTACTGCTATCACTTATATCACCACTGCGGAATATGAATTCCACAAGGCTTCTAACTGATATTCTTATATTCATTATCTCTTATACACGATCTTATCTGCCAAATCATCAGCAATCTTTTTATCAGTAAGGATCTCCACCAGCTTAAGCCCGAAATCTATAGCCGTACCAACGCCTCTGCTGGTGATCACATTTCCATCCACAACTACAGGATCTGTGACATGTTTTCCTGCCATGAGCTGTCCCTCACATCCCGGATAACATGTGGCAGTTCTGTCCGCAAGAATGCCAAATGAGCCGAGAGCTGTAGGACCTGCACATATTGCTGCCACATATGCCCCTCTTTCATTCTGAGCCTTCACAATAGCTTCTACCTTTGGATTCGCCTTGAGGTTCGGTACCCCCGGTATTCCTCCCGGAAGAATGACCATATCACACTGATCTGATACATCCGACAACTTCTCATCCATTTTCACGCTGATCCCATGGGCACCAGTAACAGACTCCTCATCATCCGCTGCCACCATAAGGCAATCCACACCTGCTCTTCTGAGCAGATCAACAACTGTAAGGGCCTCAACCTCTTCATAACCTGTTGCAAATAACATTCTGGCCTTCATACTTATTCCTCCTTGCCACTTATACTATACGCTTTACGAATAAATGCATCCACTTTGTTCTTATCCATGCTGCTTAGGGCACTGTTCTGATATATCCCCGCTTCAGTTACATCCTCTCCAAACCAATCAGGCGCTGTAAATGCCATTGCAGCCCCCTCTGAAGGGAACTCCACCTCAGCATACCTGAGACCTTCAAACATACCATGGAACACATCCAGCTCTATAACCAGAGTGCCATCCACTTCGTCATCTCCACATGTACCCGTGGTATCAGATAACGGAATAACATATCTGTCCTTTTCGATTATATTTCCCTCAGCCTTTTTCCTGAGTCCGGCATATTCTGCCTGGTCTATATCCATTTCAAATTCCTGTCTGGACATCAGCCCCTTAGACTTTACCGTGAGAACATAACGGTCATTCGATCTTCTTATCCTTATAACCGGTCTGATCGATACATACAGCTGTTCCATGTGTTTCACCGGGTATTGATCCAGATCAAGTGGCACACCAGCCACAAGAAATTTTCTTTCTATCTCCATATGACAGCCTCCATTTCTAAAAAATATCCCCAGGTGGAATATCTCCGCTCACATGAGCCATAATAGCCCTGTTCATGAATATCATAGATATGAACATTGTAAC
>JAQYAS010000084.1 GCA_029338615.1 Clostridiales bacterium | reverse complement strand
GACCATGCAGAAGGGTGCTGAGTATATGCAGGAACACTATGGACTCAGGCTGTCTACATCAGAGATCATGGGTGGTATTAATGATACGATAAGAAATTTTTATGCACATGAGGTGTATGCCAAGCAAGGTGTACCGGAACTTCTGAAAATGCTGAAAAGATGTAGTATCCCTGTCACTGTGGCAACATCTACAGACAGATGTCATGTAGAGGCTGCATTGTCGAGAACCGGTTTGTCAGGATATGTGGACAGAATATTTACCTGTTCCGAGGTTGGAGTTGGCAAAGCTGCGTCTCCGAAGATATATGAGCTTGCAGCTGAGTTTATGGGTACAGATATACAATCTACATACGTGTTTGAAGATGCATATCATGCTGCTGAAACAGCTCAGAAAGCAGGATTTGTTGTGGTTGGGCTGTATGATGAGTCAAGCCGTGACAGGCAGGATGATCTTAGGGCACACAGTAATTATTATTTTGAAAGCATGGCAGATATGGTTCGGAATACAGATCCGGACAGAAGCAAACTTTCACCTGTACTGACAATTGCCGGAAGTGATTCGTCTGGTGGCGCCGGAATACAGGCCGATCTCAAAACCATGCAGGCGAATGGTGTGTTTGGTATGAGTGCAATCACAGCTATAACGGCACAGAATACAACAGGAGTAACCGCAATCATGAACGTTTCTCCAGATGTTCTGGGTGCCCAGATAGATGCCGTCTTTACAGATATAAGACCTGTTGCAGTAAAGATAGGAATGGTGTCTGTGCCGGAACTTATAAATGTGATTGCTGACAGACTTGCTGAGTATAAAGCGGAAAATATAGTACTTGATCCGGTGATGGTTGCAACAAGTGGGGCGAAACTGATAAGTGATGATGCTATATCAGTTATGACAGACAGACTTTTTCCTATGGCAAGGCTTATCACTCCGAATATTCCAGAGACTGAATCGTTGACGGGGTTAAGCATTAATAATGAAACCGATATGGAACAGGCAGCCAGGCTGATTTATGAAAAATATGGCTGTTCGGTTCTTGTGAAGGGCGGTCATAGTATAAATGATGCAAATGATATGTTATTTGACGGTGAGAATATCACCTGGTTTTCCGGAGACAGAATAGACAATCAAAATACACATGGAACAGGGTGCACACTTTCAAGTGCCATAGCCTCCAATCTGGCAAAAGGCTATGACGTTGTGGATGCAGTGTGTATGGCAAAAAAATATATATCTGGTGCTCTTGCCGCTATGCTTGATCTTGGACATGGAAGTGGTCCGCTCAATCATGGATTCGATATACACAGTACCTATATGATGTAAAATGTGATTTCCTTTTTTTAATAAATAAGTGCAAAATAAGAGAAAATTTTTATTGAATAAGAATATACAATGTGTTATTATGTTCAAAGTTGGTGTTTAAAAAAATACACACCATTTTTTCGGAAACGGAGGTGTTAATATGCTGAAGACAATATTGATGGTAGTTTATGTTATAATATGTATAGTATTAGCAATCGTGGTTCTTTCACAGGAGGGAAAGGATGCAAGCCTTACAAGCTCAATATCAGGAGCCGGTGGTGGATTTGACAATTCCTACTGGAGCAAGAACAAAGGCAATTCCAAGCAGGAGATACTTAAGAAGATCACAGCGGTGCTTACAGTTTTGTTCTTCGTACTTGCATTACTGCTTGATTCAAAGCTTTTTAATTAATAAGATTTGTGAAGTGCTTGCATAATATATATGTAAGCACTTTTTTAGTGCATAGACTGTGTTCTAAAAAGAAATGGATATCAGGCACGATTTGTGCAGAAGACTAATTCCTGCAGGAGCAATGGGAGTTTGGATAAATATAGAAAGGTGAATATGGATAACAAGGATTTAGAGTTATATAACAAAAGAAAAAATACAGTATATGAATTCATCTGTGATGATGATTATCCACCTATGAAATTCAAAGAGATGTGTACTTTCCTTCAGGTACCATCAGGTGAAAGACAGACATTTCTTGATATTCTTAATGAGCTGACAGAAGAGGGACTTATAGTCAGGTCTTCCAAAGGAAGATATCAGAAGGTCGGAGAGGGTACCTACAAAGGAACTTTTATAGGCAACCAGAGAGGATTTGGATTTGTCAGAGTTGAAGGGATGAAAGAGGATTTCTTTGTTCCTGAGAAGAATACTATGGGCGCTTTTCATGGAGATACCGTGTTGATACGTGCCGCTGACAGGCCAAAGGGGATGAAACAGGAAGCTGTTGTTATAAAGGTTCTTGAGAGAGGTCTTAAGAAAGTTGTAGGTGTATACCAGAAAAACAAAAATTTTGGATTTGTAATACCGGATAACCTTAAAATAGATGGGGATATATTTATCTCAAAGAGTAACTCCATGGGCGCAGTTGCCGGACATAAGGTTGTGGCTGAGATCATAAGCTATGGCGACAAAGTAAAGTCACCGGAGGGCAGGATCATAGAGATACTTGGACATATCAATGATCCGGAGACCGATGTTTTGTCGGTTGTCAGATCCCTTGATATTCCGGTAGATTTTCCTGATGAAGTTATGGACAGTCTTTCTCAGATCCCGGACAGTGTGAGCTCGTCTGATATGGCGGGGAGAACAGATTTAAGACATTTGCAGACTGTCACTATAGACGGCGAAGACGCAAAGGATCTCGATGATGCTATAACTTTGTATGAAGAAAAAGGAATATATAAGCTTGGCGTTCACATTGCTGATGTGACTCATTATGTGAAAGAGAATTCGCCTCTTGATAAGGAAGCGTTGAACAGGGGAACGAGTTGTTATCTGGTTGACAGGGTTATACCTATGCTTCCACATAAGCTGTCAAATGGCATATGTTCTCTCAATGAAGGACAGGACAGACTTGCTCTCAGCTGTCTGATGGATATAGATGCGACAGGAAGGGTGATTGGCCACAAGATATGTGAGACGGTTATCAATGTTGACAGACGTATGACATATACAAGTGTATCAGCTATTGTCGAGGACGGTGATCAGGCAGAGACAGAGAAGTATGCAGAACTTGTTCCTATGTTCAATCTTATGCTTAAGGTATCTGATCTGCTCCGCACAAACAGAAAAAAGAGAGGATCTATAGATTTTGACTTTGACGAGTCGAAGATAAAAATAGATTCCGATGGAAAGGTTATTTCTATAGGTGTATATGAGAGGAGAAGATCCAATGAGATCATAGAGGATTTCATGCTTGCGGCAAATGAAACTATAGCAGAGGATTATTTCTGGCAGGATATTCCATTTGAATACAGAGTCCATGAAACTCCTGATGCAGACAGGGTTGAACAGCTGGCGCTTCTCATCAGCAATTTTGGTATGTATTTTAAGGCTTCGAGAGAGAATATACATCCGAAGGAATTTCAGAAGCTGCTCTCCAAAATACAGGGGCAGCCATACGAGAATCTGGTAAGCAGGATGGCACTCAGAACAATGAAACAGGCAAAATATTCTACGGAGTGTACAGGACATTTTGGCCTTTCGTGTAAATATTACTGCCATTTTACTTCTCCTATAAGGAGATATCCAGATCTTCAGATACATCGTATAATAAAGGAAAACATACATGGCAAACTTGATGCCAAAAGAATTGAGCATTATAGTATGATACTGGACAGGGTGTGTGATGATAACTCGCACAAGGAGAGACGTGCTGAAGAGGCTGAGCGTGATGTAGAAAAGCTCAAAAAGGTTGAGTATATGTCTGAGCATATAGGAGAGACCTATGATGGCATCATATCAGGGGTGACCAATAGAGGTATGTTTGTTGAGCTTCCGAACACCGTAGAAGGATTTGTAAATGTGTCGGATATGCTTGACGATTATTACTATTTTTCTCAGGAAGAGTATGCTATGATAGGTGAAAGCACCGGGAAGAAATATTCAATAGGTGATCCTATCAGGATTAAGGTTAGAAATACAGATAAGATGACTAAGGCTATCGACTTTAGCATAGTGTATAAAGGAGAGGATATATTTGTCAAAGGAAAGAGGAAACACTCTCATCGCAAATAATAAAAAGGCGTATCATGAGTATTTTATAGAAGAAAAGTTTGAGGCAGGTATAGAACTTGTGGGAACAGAGGTAAAATCCATAAGGCAGGGACACTGTAGTATCAAGGAGGCTTTTGTCGGCATAGATCACGGAGAGGTATACGTGTACAGAATGAATATAAACCCATATGAACGGGGAAATATATTCAATAAAGACCCTTTGAGAACGCGCAAACTTCTTCTTCACAGGTATGAGATCAACAAACTTATTGGACAACAGAAGGTAAAAGGATATACTATCATGCCACTTAAGGTATATATCCGGGATGGCCTCGTCAAGATGGAGATAGGTCTTGCGAGAGGTAAGAAGCTCTATGACAAGAGAGAGGATATAGCAAAGAAGGATATGAAGCGGGAGATGGAGAGGGATCTCAAGAACAGAAGCAGAGACTTCTAAATTGTTGTTAATTTTCTGTGAAATATAACTAAATATTGGAAAAGTACAGATGTATGTGTTATACTAGCAAAGTGTTAGAAAACAGCACAGAAGCAAAAGCTTCAATAAGTTTGTTTGGAGAAGGGTAATATGAGTCAGAGTAAAGTAGATCAGAAAAAATACGAGAAGAAGCATCGCAAGGAGATACTTCGAAAGCAGAAGATTAAGAAAATTGTTTCTGTTACAGTAGCTGTTGTTGTCATAGCAGCTATTGTGGGAAGCATTGTCGGTGTCAAGATATACAAGGCTATACCAAAGTATGTGGATGCCAAGAGCCTGAATGAATATGTTGATAGAGCATGGCAGGACAATGGATATGATTCTCTGTTCACTGCCACAGATACAGATGCTGCAGAGGAAGATTCTTCAGAGGATACTGAGAGTACAGATTCAGAGACAACATCAGAGGATGCATCATCAGAGACTGAGAGCACTACAGCTCAGTAAGTTTCTGTGATATATATTTCCGCTTATGAAGCGGACAAAACACATAATCAGTTTTCAGCACTGATTGTATGATCAGGGGTTGACTGGTTTCGACAGGGGTTTTGAAGCTATGGAAGCCATCCGTGGACCAGAGCCACGTAAAAAGCTGGACAAAAAATAAACGCTAACGATAATTTAGCATACGCTGCCTAAGGGCAGTCGTCATCCTTTAGGAACGCCGAGCCTTTAGGAATGGCGTCGATTTTCGGCAAACTCCTGCATCTAAGCTTTGCGATGTAGGAAAATTCATGAAGCTACTGAAGGCTATAGTATGTTAGTGGGCGATAGTCTGAGGAAATGTTAAAGCACTGACTGTGATGGAAGAAACTATAGTGAATGAGCTTTTGGACGCGGGTTCGACTCCCGCCAGCTCCACTAATTTTCATAAGGAGGGACCCGCTGAAGGTGGGAATCCTTGTGAATAAATTTTTCTTGCATAATGTAATTGATTATGTTATATTGAATGAGTTGTGAAAAAAATGATGGTCCTCTGTGCCGTTTACAAGAGTGTGGCAGTAAGAACATCAAAATATTAAGGAGGTCACACAAATGAACAGCGATTACATTAAGAATCTTGAAGCTTCACAGATGAAGGAGAAGGTTGATGAATTTTCAGTAGGAGATACTGTAAAGGTTCACAACAGAATCAAGGAAGGTAACAAGGAAAGAATCCAGATTTTTGAGGGTACTGTTATTAAGAGACAGGGCGGAAGCAACAGAGAGACTTTCACAGTTAGAAAGATTTCTGGCGGATGCGGTGTTGAGAAGACATGGCCTGTACATTCACCTTTCGTTGAGAAGATTGAAGTTGTAAGACATGGTAAGGTTAGAAGATCTAAGATTTACTACTTACGTTCAAGAATTGGTAAGGCAGCAAAGGTTAAAGAGCTTGTTAGATAATTTAGCTTATAACAGGAAACAAGGATGGCTGGAGTAGTTATTACTCCAGCCATTTTTAGAATTCCGGCTCTATAGCAGAAATTAGCAGGGATGGATGGACATATGAGTGAGAGATATGACAGAATTCGAAGAATCAGGAGAGAACGCCGCCGTCAGAGGCGACAACAGAGATCTTTTAAGAAGTCTATAAAAACAATAGCTGGCTGGCTGATAGGTATTATAGCAGCTGCTATTCTGGGGTACGGATTTGTAACGTTTGGCTTTAGAACAGTGTATATGGCTGGTCCTTCTATGGAACCAGAACTTCATGATGGGGAACAATATATTGTCAATAAGATGATTTATATGATAGGAGAACCTGAGAGATATGATGTTGTTGTATTTAGACAGGTTGAGGATCAGGGAGAATACTATTCAGTCAAGAGAGTTATTGGTCTTCCTGGAGAGACTGTACTAATTCAGAATGGTCAGATATATATCAATGGCAATCCACTTTCAGATAATCCTATAGATACATATATCAATACCGCCGGTGTCGCTGATGAAGGGCTGACTTTGGGAGAGGATGAATATTTTGTCATGGGTGACAATGCAAATAACAGTGAAGATTCCAGATATCCAAGTGTTGGCAATTTAAAGAAAAACGAGATGATAGGAAGAGTTAAAGTAAAATAAGAGGAAAGAATATATGAATATACAATGGTATCCTGGTCATATGACCAAGGCAAAGCGTATGATGCAGGAGGATATAAAACTTATAGATATAGTTATTGAACTTGTGGACGCTCGAATTCCATATAGCAGTAAGAATCCGGATATAGATGATCTTGCAAGGAACAAATACCGATTGATACTGCTAAACAAATCAGATCTTGCAGATGACTCGGTTACTGCAAAGTGGGAAAAATACTATAAAGAAAAAGGTTTTGCTGTGGCAAAGATCAATGCCAGGAATGGCATGGGCATGAAAGGAATAAATGCCATCGTGCAGGAGGCGTGCCGGGAGAAGATAGAGAGAGACAGGAAAAGAGGAATTATCAACAGGCCAATAAGAGCCATGATAGTTGGTATACCTAACGTAGGTAAGTCTACATTTATCAATTCTTATGCAAGAAAGGCCTGTACGAAGGTTGGCAATAAACCCGGTGTAACCAAAGGAAAGCAATGGATAAGACTTGGTAAGAACATAGAGCTGCTTGATACACCAGGAATTCTGTGGCCGAAATTTGATGATGAGGCAGTAGGTCTCAGACTTGCATTTATAGGCTCGATCAATGATGAGATATTGAATGTAACTGATATAGCACTGGAATTAATCAAATTTATGCAGGTAAACTATTGTAATACACTTGCTCAAAGGTATAATATTGAAGAAACTGCTGATCCTGTGGAAGTGCTGAAGTCTGTCGCAGATAAGAGACAGTGTATCAAAAAGGGCGGCGAACTAGATTATGACAAGGCGGCTGCGCTGATAATAGATGATTTCAGATCGGGTAAGCTGGGAAAGATTACACTTGAGACGCCCTAAAAGGAGAACAAATGAGCGAAGATAACAAAAATGTTGCAGATACTCTGAATGAGATATTTGAAGATG
>JAQYAS010000083.1 GCA_029338615.1 Clostridiales bacterium | reverse complement strand
CATAGTCCTTGTACTCAGGGTTCTCGCCTTGCGGCTCCTTTGCTATTACCTCAAAATATATATTGTCACATAACCTGTATCTGTCTGAAGCACCACGCTCAACCTCTTTGAAGTAATACTTACCTATCTCTATTCCATACTTTAGGTCACAGCCTGTAAGGGCATTTTTTAATCCTGCCGCAGTCTTTTCCAGGTTTATTATCCCTTCTTCATTTGTTGTGAGATATGTATTTTCAGGAAGAATCTTTACTTCCCCTGTCGGCTGTCCTGATTCATCAAGGCTTTCATATTTATAAAGTTCAAATGAAATATGTTCAATCGGGTATTGTGTATCACTATCAATTTTCTTAATCTGGACATCGGTCAGGTATCTGGACACGTTCCTGAACACAACTGTATTATTATCCTCACCAGGCTTGTAATAATTCTGGTGATCATCTCCCTTTACATTTAGAGGGTCGCCTGTAACCTTCTTTGAATACTCATCAGAGTAAGATACGGATATTGAACCATCTTTATTCATAGTGAAAGAAAAATTCTTCGCAAGTATATTGCTGTCCGGAACACTATCCTGAGGCTCACATAATGTGTATGATTTGCCGGCATCAAAGAGTCCCATTATAGTCCAGCTGCCGGTTGCTTCATCGTATGTTATATCAGGTATTGCACCCTCATCAAATTCAGATCCATCCTTCTTTGAAGCAGGCTTTTGTGAACTCTGGTACAGTCTGATGGCGCTCTCTCCTGTAAGGAATGAAACTCCATCTTCTGCCTTAAGTTCCAGATAACCATTATTTTTAAGCTTAACTATTCTTCCATACTGGTCTCTCTTGTACAGCACAAGCTTATTTGGTGTGTTACTCCACTTGTAATCTGTACTGCCTGAACTATCTCCCCTAGGCATAATAGCTGCCTTATTGGAGGTGTAGAGAGTTGTCAGATCTGTATCAGCCTCGGTCTTTTCTATTCTAGGTATAACAGCTTTTCGTATCTCAGAATCAAGCCTGTAACCGGCAGGAGCAGTTATCTCCCGGATATAATATGTTCCGGAAAGAAGTGTAAGACTGCCATCAGCTGATCTTCTCAGATAAGGAATTCCTTCATCATTTTTAATTAAGTGGAAAGCTTCATAATTATCGGTACTTCCATCTATATTGTTTGAACTGAGAATCATCACATCAGCAGAAGCTGCATCAGTTCCTGTAGCCATCATTGCAGCAACCTGAGTTTTACAGCTCTCGTCTGTATACACACCGAAATAAGCCCTTGACTCTCCTGTTGCTTTTAGATGTGTGTCAAGGGGCGTGCCATTTTCCCCGGTCTTTGTAAACTCTATAACTCCTCTGCTTTCAAGGTTATAAGCTTCCTCGGTATTTAGCTCCGGTCTGCAGTTATCTTTAAAGCTGTGCACCAGGCTATCTGTATGCTTATATATAACCTTAAGGGTAAGTCCCATATTTCCAGGCAGAGAATCAGTATAAACCCATGCAGTGCCGTGTTCACCGGTAAATCCGGCTTCACCTGTAAGAACATCCGGAGCAAGTCCCACAGTAAATACTACGCCGCTTCCCCATACGCTGAATGAAGGATTAGTATCTGTCTCTACCAGGGTATAGGTTCCGGATACAAGATACTTGTTATCAGGCGCCTTTCCGTAAGAACCATCCTCGTTACAGATGAGGTTTCCATTATCGTCTGTTTTAATTCCGGACACATATAATGTCTTAGAATCACCTGTGCCTTTGTAGATATCAAAGCTGACTCCACTTAACTTTCCTGTTTGACCATTCTCTGAATCCGGTGTTATTCCAGGTGCAAGATATGCAGCGGCCTTTGTCATATTTACAAAGCCATATACCATGCGGTTTTCTGCAACAGTTATTGTATCAGCAAAATCGGACTGATTGGCATACTGATTGGCTGTAAATACATCATTTTGTGCATCGCCATATTCATACGAAACAATATATGCGCCATTATTGTTATTCACTACCGGTTTACCATTTATCTCTGTTTCCACAGCCCTGTAGGATATTCTTACACCATCTTTGCTGTATTTCGGAAGGTCTTTCCATGTGTGAATAACCACA
>JAQYAS010000082.1 GCA_029338615.1 Clostridiales bacterium | reverse complement strand
CAGATGGTGAAATTTAGGTTTACGCCGACTGAAGATGGAAAGTATGAGATTTATTCTGATGCGGAAGGAGATACATATGGATATCTTTATGATGCTGATGGAAATCAAATCGCAGATGATGATGATGGTTGTGGGGATAGGAATTTTAAAATAACATATGAACTTACTGCAGGCACCACATATATTATAGGTGCAAAGTACTATTCAAGTAGTATGACAGGTTCGTTTGATATGTATATTAAAAAAATTGTGCCTCCAACATCTGTCAGTATGACGCCGAAGGTTGATACATTCTTAGCCGGAGTGGCATATACATATATTCAGTTTGATGCTAAGGCTTCATATGATGATGGCACAGAGAAAACTAAAGGTTGTACATCGACAAGTATGTATATAGATGATTATAGATATAGTGTTTGGATAAAGAATGCGGATGGAAGCTATACATACACCGATGAATATGATAATGAGGTGCCTTATACAGAAAAAAGTATACTGGATGCAGGAACATACACTGTAGTACTTACAGACTATACAGATGGTGAGACTGTACCGGCAGATACAGATAAGATATATGATTCATATACCATAGAGATTCAGTCTCCAGAGGTTTACTTTGCGGACAGACAGGAGATAAGTGAAACAGAAGAGAAGACCTTCAAGACCAATAAGTATGTGGCAGAGTACTACAAGTTTGCACCTGCTACATCAACAGATTATATCTTTAAAACCAATGGAAGTACTGATTATGTGTATGACTCAGAATGCAACAGGGTCTATAGCTCAGATTCTAAGTATGCAATGGAGAAGGGCAAAACTTATTATATGGGGCTTTCTGGATATACATCAGGTGATGATGGAGACATATATGAAGTAACAGCAAAGGCAAAGGCATGTAGTGATCCAGAGAGTGCTGTGCTGAATATAACAGATTCTGTTTATATTGCTGGCGGGTACGCTGATTTTAAAAATCAGGCAGTTACAATTACTTTCAAAAACGGAGAAACAGAAAGCTTGAAGCTTTCAGGTGCAAGTATATATGACAGCTATGGAAACAGATATTTTGTATATTATGCCAAAGAAGGAGAAGACTGGAATACAAATTACCTGTATGGAAAATTCAAAGGAGATAAGGGTAAGTACACAATATCTATAGGTCGAAATGTGTCAGGTAAGAAAGTACAGCTGTGCAGTAAGGAGATAGAATTCAAGAGCATAGATGAATTTGATATTCCAGAGCTTGTGGCAGGTGAGAATGAGATTACCAGTGGGGATGATTATAGAAATCAAAGTTATTATAAAATCATCATGCCGTATGATGGTGGAATAAATGTAAAAATGCATAGTTCCATGTATGTATATGAGGTATCAGAGGCTGGAGAGTTAACAAGATTAGATAATAGCGATAATCTGACAGGCGGTAAGACGTATTATGCAGGATTTTATGGGTCATGTGAATATTGGGATGATGATGACAATTATCATGATGAATATACATGGAAGACGGATGTTTCGTTTATTCCTGCAGTAAAGACTATCTCAGCAGTATCTGAGAAGACAGAGGTTGCCAGCGGAACAGATGCAGTTTGTGCTACAGTTGATATCACATATGTAAACGGTGATACAGAGAAACAGGAGCATATAACAGGTAGCTTTACCACAGATAAAGACCAGAAAATAACTGTCACATGTAAATCTGGTGATAAGGAATATGATTCTGATGAGCTCCCGGCTGGAACGGCAACCATTGTTTTCACGGCAGCAAATGGGGTTACATGTAAGTATGACATAGAAGTAAAAAGTATGGCTAATATTGAAGTCCCAGAGCTTAAGGCAGGAGAGAATGAGATTACCAGTGGAGAGAGTTATAATAGTCAGAATTACTACAAGTTCACTATGCCATATGATGGTAAGATCAGATTTTCAGCTATAGAATATTACACAATATACGAGATATCAGAGGCTGGTTCGCTGGTTAAGGTTGACAATGAGGATAACCTTAAGGGTAACAAGACGTATTATATAGGACTGTATGGTGGAAGAGAGATATATGATGAAGATGATAACTGGACTGAAGTCTATACATGGAAGACTGAAATATATTTTGCCTCAGCAGTAAAGGATATGAAAGTTACGCCAGAGAAAACAGAGATTTTATATGGAACGGCACCAGCTCTGGCAACTGTTGAAATCACATTTGCAGATAACAGTAAAGAGACATTCGAGCATGTATCCGACAGCTTTTATACAAAAAACAGCTTTTGCATTGACGTCAAATATAAGGTAGGAGACACCGAATATGATTACTGGAGATCTCTACCAATAGGTAAAGTTACAGTTATAATTCAGGCACCAAATGGTGTTAAGGCAGAGTATCAGACAGAGATCAAAAATGCCAATGATTATAAGTATAAGGAACTCAAGACAGGCTCCAATGATATTACAGTTGGAACAAATTCTTATAATCAGGAATATTATAAATTCACCATGCCTTATGGCGGAAAAATTAATATAAGCAGCAATGAAGATAATAAATGTGTTTATTCCAGCATATATGATATAGATACTGCTGGATCGCTTCAGGAATTGTCAAATAAAAATCTCGAAGAAGGACATACATATTATGTGGGATTATATGGCGATGATGATTTTGAAGGGGACTACACATGCTCTGCTGATGTCTCAGTTGTCCCAGCCATAAAGAGCATCAAGGCCACACCTAAGGAAACAGAGGTTATCAAGGGTCAGAAAGCTATATATGCAGATCTGGAGCTGACATATGTAGATGGAAGCACAGAGACTGTAAATGATGTTACTACTAATTTCTATACCAAAACAC
>JAQYAS010000081.1 GCA_029338615.1 Clostridiales bacterium | reverse complement strand
CAGGGAATATGTGTATTAGAGAATAGTGGAGTTGATAAGAATGTCAGACAGAAGGTTAGCAGCCGGACAGAACGGCAGCCGGACGAAGAGCCGGTCAACAGGAAAGCCGCAGTCACAGGTAGTGAAAAAATCACAAAATCAAAGAAAATGTCCGTCAAAAGACAGCGCAATACAGTACAGTGCGATGAAGATGAATTCTGGGGTGAATGATGGAGCCCTGGATAAGAAAACAAATGATAAGAAGAATATACCGGTTCTTATCATAACATATTTTGTCGTTCTGATATTTATATGTATGTTTGCATATATTATTGTATTTATGGTAAGAGATTCTAAAACATTTATAGCCAATTCTTATAATGCAAGACAGTCACTGTATGCTGAGAAGATAAAAAAGGGAAGTATTATTTCAAGTGATGGAAATGTGCTGGCTGAGACTGTTACGGATGATTCAGGAAATGAATACAGATATTATCCTTATTCCAACGTATTTGCTCACGTTGTTGGATATGACAGCAACGGACAGGCAGGGCTGGAGATGAGTTCTGCTTATTATCTGCTTGCATCCAATCAGAATATAGTTACTCAGACATATAATAAACTCAAGGATGAAAAGAGTATAGGTAATAATGTTATCAGCACTCTCAATTCAACCCTTCAAAGTGCTGCGTATGATGCTCTTGGATATAATGATGGTGCGGTTGTTATAATGGAACCAGATACAGGTAAGATACTTACAATGGTATCAAAACCAGATTTTGATCCTAATGACATAGATAATGTAATAGAAGAAACTCAGGACACTGACAGCTCCTGTCTGCTGAACAGGGCAACTCAGGGATTGTATCCTCCGGGTTCTACGTTTAAGGTGCTTACAGCACTGGAATATATACATGAGAACAGCAACTATCAGAAATATTCTTATGAATGTCAGGGTGAAGATATATTTGATGGCGTTCAGATCCATTGTTCAGATTATGCTGTCCATGGTGATGTGGATCTCAGCGATTCGCTTGCAAGGTCATGCAATACTTCATTTGCAAATATAGGAATGAAGTTAAATAAGCAGTCTTACAGGGATCTGTGTGAGAAATTTCTGTTCAATAAGGATCTGCCGTATGACGGATATTACAGAAAATCACAGTTCAAGCTTAATGCAACATCTGATGATTCCGAGATACCACAGACTGCGATTGGACAGGGAGATACACTTATTACTCCGCTGCACAGTGCACTTATCATGAGTACTATAGCGAATGGCGGTGTAATGATGACTCCGTATCTGATAGACCATATAGAGACGTGTGACGGAGATTTGGTGAAGAGATTTTCTCCAAGCACTTACGGTAAGATCATATCAGCATCAGATTCTAATCTTTTGAAGAATATGATGATGGGAGTTACTTCATATGGAACGGCATCAGATGCCTTTGCTGATGTATCATACACTGTTGCCGGAAAAACAGGAACAGCAGAGTTCAATGACAATATGGACTCGCATTCATGGTTTGTAGGTTTTTCCAATGTGGATGATCCGGATATAGTTGTATGTGTTATTGTTGAAAATGCAAGTTCAACCGGAACATCAGCGAAATATATAGCCAGACAATTATTTGACGCATATTATAATTATGTAAACAATTAAATATATGATCTGATAGCAGGTGTGTTTATATTACTTTAAAAATGTGATTATGTATGATATACTGTGTTTAAATTTTATGCCATAGTAAACAGAGAAACTGTATGCTGCAGTGAATCTGAGTTACACACCAGAAAAAACAGGAGGTTTTGCGGTGATAGAAGCAACAAGCTGTGGAGGTGTGGTAATTTTCAGAGGAAAGGTATTGTTGTTGTATAAAAATTACAAGAACAAATACGAAGGATGGGTTCTCCCTAAAGGTACAGTCGAAAAAGGCGAAGAACATGATGAGACTGCCCTTAGAGAAGTGAAAGAAGAGACGGGAGTAAGCGCATCTATTATCAAGTATGTGGGAAAGAGCAATTATACGTTTAACACTGCTTTTGATGTGGTAAACAAAGATGTTCACTGGTACCTGATGATGTCAGATAGTTACTACAGTAAACCTCAAAGAGAAGAGTATTTTATGGATTCTGGTTATTACAAATACCATGAAGCCTACCACCTTCTAAAATTTCCAAATGAGAAACAGATTCTGGAACAGGCGTATTCGGAATATGTTGATCTGAAAAAGAAGAATCTGTGGGGAAGCAAGAAGTATTATTGATCACAAAGGCTTTTGTATATATTATACAGAAGCCTTTTGTGTCATAGAAGGAGTGTCAGATGAGTAAGGGAAGAAAGACAAATATAATATTAAATATTATTCTTGTTGTGTGTATATTGACCGCAGTCATATGTGGAGTATACCTTGGCCTATACTATTATAAAGCTAAAATTGCCCAGAATGATTTTCAGAATTTAAAGGCACTGGTGGATAAAAAGGAAGATTCTACAGAGATGGTAAATGTGGTATCTTCTGATGGGGATGAGAACAAAGAAAAAACTATTCTGAAGAAATTTGAAAAGTTATATAAAAAAAACAATGACCTTGCTGGATGGCTTACAATAGACGGAACAACTATAGATTATCCGGTTATGTATACGCCTGAGGACAGTGATTATTATCTTCATGCTGATTTCGAGCGAAATTGGAGTGATCCGGGGACACCTTTTATTGATACCCACTGTGATCCTTTTGAAAACAGAACAGATAATGTGCTTATATATGGCCATAATATGAAGTCTGGAATAATGTTCAGAGAGCTGCTTCAGTATGAAGATGAGAACTTTTATAAGAAACATAAAAATATTGAGTTTGACACAATATACGAGATTGCTGAATATGAAGTAGTTGGAGCTTTCAGATCACAGATATATCCGGAGGATGATGTAGATCACTATCACTATTACGAATTTTGGAATGCAAATGATGAGGAAGATTTTGATACATACATAAAATTTGCAAAAGAGAATACAGCGTATGATACAGGAATCACACCGAAATATGGAGATGAACTTATCACATTGTCTACGTGTGCATCACATACTGAAAATGGGAGATTTGTGGTAGTTGCAATGAAGATTAATGATAAAAAATAAAACTGGAATCCATAGATGAATTCCAGTTTACAGTGCCGGCTGCGGGACTTGAACCCGCACGATGTTGCCACCAACAGATTTTGAGTCTGCCTCGTCTGCCAATTCCGACAAGCCGGCGTTACAACAACAAATATATTAACACATGAAGAATTTGATGTCAAGACCAGGGAGGTATGAGGATGATCAACAGAAAAGTAAAACAACAGTTAAAAGCGACAGTAAATGAACTTGATATGAATCTTGCAAATAACTATAAAGATCTTGCTCATGCGGCTCTAAAGGATCTAGATGCCTTGGTTGAGAAGCTTCATAATGATGGACAGCTTAAAGACAAGGATTACAATAAAATGGCTGACGTTGTCAATCAATATAAGAAGAATATGGCAGGATATCATCATTGAAATGAGAGTACCGGACAGAAAAATGAATTTCTGTCCGGTTATAACTAATATTGTTTCATAATCTCACGTTTGAGTTTTTTGATTATCTTTTTTTCCAGTCTTGATATATATGACTGTGATATACCAAGAAGATCGGCAACTTCCTTCTGCGTTTTTTCTACGCCGCCTATAGTATTTATTCCATATCTCAATTCTATAATCGTTCTTTCCTTTTCTCCAAGCTTTGAGATTGCCATATCCAGAAGATTTCGGTCTACTTCATTTTCAAGATCCCGGTATACAACATCTTCATCAGTTCCAAGAATGTCTGACAGCAAAAGTTCATTGCCGTCCCAATCTACATTGAGCGGTTCATCTATTGATACTTCTGTGCGCAGTTTGCTGTTTCTGCGGAGAAACATAAGAATTTCGTTCTCGATGCACCTTGATGCGTATGTGGCAAGTTTTATATTTTTATCGTTTTTGAATGTATTTATTGCCTTTATGAGGCCGATTGTACCTATGGAGATGAGATCCTCTATGCCAACACCCGTATTGTCAAATTTTTTTGCTATGTATACTACCAGTCTCAGATTCCTTTCAATGAGCATTTTTTTTGCTTCTTCAGATTGATTGACAGTGAGTTCATTTATGACAGCAGCCTCCTCGGTTGGTGCTAATGGTGCAGGAAGTACATCAGTTCCTCCAATGTAATGTACATCACGGCTATTTTTTAGTGAAAGCAATGATAAACTGCTTGCAACTGTAAATTTAAAATCATTTCCCCTTATAGTGTTTAACATGTCTTTTGCCCCTTTTCATATAGTTTTTGTTTAAAAGAATACATTTATTAGTGTGCAGTATTTTGAATGATGTAGGACTTATGCCGACCAGAGGCTTTCGTTCTACATATCTGTTGTCCACAAACATATAATCTGCATCCATAGCCAGCATTATCTGATCATCCGCACATATAGTTTTGTATGGTATCAGGTAAAATCCAAATGGAAGTTTATCTTGGTGCGTGTACATGGAAAAAGGATCTTTGCGATACATCTCAAGCAGAGGTATCAGATCTGTGGAGATAAGATCCGCGGCTACTTCGTATGTGGCTATTGCAACATGCCTTCCGGTTACAGAGCATCTCAACGAATTGCCTGTGTCAATGTAACCAATAGCATTTGTGATCTTTGAATTTCTCCCAAGTAATACATTTGTCAGAATGTTCAAATAATTCACTTCTTTTTTCATAGTGCAATTGGAATTATATCTGTGATGAGGCAAAAAAATAGTCGTATTAAAATTAATGAACCCACGATATTTCGATTGAATTTTTTAAATGTGGATGAAAATGTTGTTAAGTATTTCATTTTCTGACGGTTTATTTGAAAAATGTGTATAAATCTGTGGATAATGTGGAAAAGTGCTAAAACATACTATAATGTGCTAAAATAACACACAATTTGCGACATATAGTGATATTTTTCATAATATATTATAGAAAAATGGGAAATGTATGCATATGGGAGAAAAATTAAATCCTGAGTTGGAAATGGCTATATATGTAGACAGGTATAATTCCGGAAGCAGTCTTTATCTGGGATATGATAAGTTGAATGATGAATGGACTTTGATAATAAGGCATTCCGGAAATATAGATAATATCATAGGAACAGTGGTTAATGAATGCGTTTATCTACTTGCTGGATTTGCTGTTATAAAAATTTATACATATAACATATCTGTATTGCAGACAGATTCAAGGATACTGTATATAGATAAGTCGAATCATTACAGTTATGGAAGGCTTGATAATTTCTATGAAAAATATATTTCCTGTGTAGGTGATGAATTCACAGACAGATATGGGCTTACGGGGAAAGGTGTATGCATAGGAGTGATTGATAATGGACTTAATATAAGAAATGTTGAATTTCGAAATGATGATGGTATAAGAATACAGAGTTATTGGAATCAGAATATGATTTATGATCCGGATTATCCCAACAGGTATGGGACAGGACGCGTGTATGATCATGACGAAATATATGCTCTTTATGAAGATGCATCATATATTTCAGAAACAACAACAACACATGGTACAGAAGTCACATCTGTTGCTGCCGGATCTAATATAGGTGTTGCAAAGAATGCAGATATAGTTATGGTGGAGCAGCTTCTGGACAATGAACTTCCTGATACTATAGGAATAATGATGGGGTTGGATTATCTTGTGAGATATAGCATGGAAAATGAACAACCGATGGTAATAAATTTATCCTATGGCAATAACTATGGAGCGCATGACGGAAGCAGTATTTTGGAGATGTTTATAGATGAGGTTTCAAAACTATCTAAAATAAATATTGTTACAGGTTCGGGAAATGATGGTGCGAAAGCTCTCCATACCAGTGGAATCCTGGGAAATGTAAGCTTCGTTGATCTTGATATAGCTGTGTCGGGAGGAGTAAATAATTTTGGAATCCAGGTATGGAAGAGTTATGCAGATAAATTTGATGTGATCGTTTATTCTCCGTCCTATGATGCGGTGTTGTATCTGACTGAGGGGCAGATAGTGACCGGGGCATCATCAAATAATACTGGCATTTATGGCATTTTTGAAGAACCATCACCATATAGTGTAAATCAGTTGATATATGTTTTTTTTCAGTCAGAAAAAAGCATAGAAGAGGGGATTTGGAGGCTGCGTCTTATTCCAAAGAGTATAATAAATGGTATTTATAATGCGTACCTTCCCAGCGAAGCTTATATTACAGGACATGTTTTGTTTGAAAATTCATCAGCGTTTGGTTCGCTGACAATTCCGGCTACTGCACAGAGCATAATTACCGTTGCTTCATATGATCATAGACTTGGGACATTTGCGGGATTTTCAGGCAGGGGATTTACAACAGACAATAAATATAAACCTGATATCGCAGCACCGGGGGTTGGAGTGACGGTTGCATTTGGTGATGAGTTTTATTCAGTGGCTGACGGCACATCTATATCTGCTGCATTTGTCTCGGGATGTGCTGCTCTTCTTATGCAATGGGGGCAGATAGAAGGTAACGATCCATTTATGTATGGGGAGAGATTGAAAGCACAGATAATACGAGGGGCAAGACCTGTAGAGACTATACAGAATTATCCTAACAGATATATTGGATGGGGGACGGTGTGTATGCGAGATAGTTTCAGAGGATTAATTGTTTGAAAGATAATTAAATAATTGTAAAATTTTGTGGTGTTATGTAGATAAATTGTGTATAATCAAATTTATACGTGCCTTTTGGGTATGTAAATGAAAAAATGGGGTATTTCACACATGGTAGGATTTTATAATTATACAGTAATTTTGACATATATGAGCCTGGTGTCATCTGTTACGGGCATGTTTTTTACATTCAGAGGACATTTGAGTATTGGCATATTATGCCTGGCTCTTTCAGGATTATTTGATGCTTTTGACGGAAAAGTGGCCAGAAGTAAGAAAGACAGGACTATGGATGAGAAACGGTTCGGTATACAGATTGATTCGTTGTGTGATCTTGTAAGTTTTGGAGTGTTTCCCGTTGTTCTGTGCTGGTATTCCGGTATGAATACTCCTGTGGGTATGTTGATACTTGCCATGTATTGTCTGGCAGGCATGATAAGACTTGCATATTATAATGTTCTTGAAGAAAAGAAGAATAATGACGATTATGATGCGGAGGTTATAGAGACACCGAATGGAAGAAAGTATTTTCACGGAATGCCGATTACTGCAATATCTGTGGGACTTCCTGTTATATATGTAACATCTCCGCTGCTTGGCACTTATTTTCCTATAGTGCTTCATGCAATTATGATTATAGCACTTGTGCTCTTTATAACTGATTTCAGATTTCCAAAGCCGACGACAAAGGAGCTGATGGTGATAATCGCTATTGTAGCTGTTGCTGTGGTATGGCTTATGTTGAGATATATGGTGAGACGTCGTATCATAAATTTACCATATGTAATAGGTCTGATGTGTGGTCGTGGATTATTTTAATTTACAGATGGATAAGGAATAATGTATAGAATTATGATAAATAGAAAATATGCCAGGTATAAAAGATCGAAACATATGGAAGGGATGTCATCTCAGGACCGGGTTTTGCGTATGTTATATGGTAACAGGGCAGGAGATGTGGTGCTTAAATGGCTTATCAGACCGGAGATATCCGAAATTGTAGGAAGATTCATGGATAGCGGTTTATCCAGATTTATGATCACTCCGTTTATCAGGAAAAATAACATTGATATTTCAATATGTCAGAAGCACGAGTTTGATTCATATAATGATTTTTTTAAGAGGAAACTTGTTGCAGGTTCCAGACCTGTTGAAAAGACGAACTCAGGTTTTATTAGTCCGTGTGACAGCAGGCTTACAGTATACGATATAGATGATACGGATCGACAGGTATTCAACATTAAGGATTCTGAGTATACTGTAGCTTCACTTCTAAGGGACAAAAAGCTTGCAGAACGTTATAGAGGTGGAAAGTTGTGGCTGTTCAGGTTGTGCGTGGATGATTATCACAGGTATATATACAATGTTTCAGGCATGCAGTCTGATATCAGACGTATAGATGGGGTATATCACACGGTTAATCCTATAGCAAGTGATTATTACGATATATATAAGGAGAACACAAGAGAGTATTGTCTGATCAGGACAGAGAATGCCGGAACGATTATTGATATGGAAGTGGGAGCACTTCTCGTTGGCAGGATAGTAAACAGATATGAGAAATCTACAGAGATCAGATTAGGAGATGAGAAGGGGTATTTTGAATTTGGCGGTTCAACCATAATTCTTATCACACAGAAAGATAAGGTTATGCCCCTTAACAGGATTGTTGTGAATTCATCAAAAGATGTGGAGACAAGAGTCAGACAGGGAGAACTGGTTGGTTTTGTATAGTGATATATACAGACATATATAAATAGAAACGGAAACAGCGGATAGCTCAGATTGAGTTATCCGCTGTTGTCGTTTGTATGTAAAATACATGCAACTAATTGGTAACATCTTAATTATTATTTGAAGAATTTACATGTTTTTTGATCGCATCAAATGTCTCCTGGCTTATAACATGCTCGATTTTGCAGGCGTCTTCTGCAGCTGTTTCCTTGG
>JAQYAS010000080.1 GCA_029338615.1 Clostridiales bacterium | reverse complement strand
AACTCCAGTAAACAACTAATCTGTAGCTATGAGTGATGCGATGGGAATATCCCATTAACACAATGTAATCAATACACTCCCCCATCAGATGATTTTCATCTGGTGGAGGAGTGTTTTTTGTTGCAATGAAATATGAATTCTGCTACACTACCATCAAAGCATATATTCTAAATATTCAATCAGCGTAAGCTGTTCTATTTTCTAAGAAACTCAATGAATTCTATGCTTTTATATTCAAAAATAATTTATAGCATGGTGCATTGAGAGTCTTGGGTGAGGGATATATGCAAGGTTTTCCTGACCATGGATGATGATGGATTAACTGCGAAACTCGTATAGCAAGATTGTGAGCGAGTCTTCTGGCAATTACCTATTCAATGCATTGTGGAAAGGGGAGCAAATGAAGAAACTTGAAGACATGAATCTGATGGATGACTTTCTGGTCAGCAGCCTGATGAACAGCAGGGAGTATGGTGAGAAAGCGGTGAGGTATATACTTGGGTGTATACTTAAGCGGCCGCTTGGCAAACTGACTGTTGTGCCTCAGCGAGTCATGTGTGGAGAAAGTCCAGAAAAGCACGGAATAAGACTGGACGTGTATATCGATGAAGAGGGCGGAGAGATAATAGATATCGAGCCTGATCAGAACGATGGGAAGAAAGATGTACAGGCGGTTCCCCGAAGGGCAAGGTTTTATCATGCCAAGATCAATTCTGCGAATCTTGATGTGGGAAAGAGTTATAGCTGTCTCAGGAATGTGGTGATCATATTTATTACCACTTATGATCCGCTTGGCTTAGATCGTATGGTGTACACAGTGAGAAAATGTTGCGTAGAAGCACCAGAGCTGTAATATGATGACGGTGAGACTACGATATATCTGTACACCAGAGGTACTCAGGGCAGACCGGAGGAAGAACTCAAAGACCTTCTTAGGTATATGGAGAATTCCACGGAGGAGAATGCCAGAACGGATTCATTAAAAGAACTTCACCAGATAGTTAAAATTATCAAGAGTGATGGAGAGGTGGGCATTTCTTATATGAAGAGTGTGGAAATAGAAGAGAAGATACGCGAAGAAGGACATAAATCAGGCCTGATACAAGGAAAACTTGAAGAAATAGTAAAACTTGGAAGAAAGTTTGGCAAGACTGATGAAGAAATCAAACAGATAATCCAGGAAGAACTTGGATTTGATGACGAAGAAGCGAGAAAGGCAATGGCTGAGATTCGTTAAAAGAGGTTTGCAGGATGGTTCAGGCAGGATGTGACAGATATGTTAAAGAATAAAAAGTTTGAATGTTATTTGCTGAAAAATAAAATACCAGGGATGGTAATATCACTGATTATGGTGGCTGTGATGTTGTTTATGGCGGGATATTTTGACCTTAAAGACAGGATCAGAACCAATGATTGTAGAGATATGTCACAGGTGGAGGTTCAGAAGGATAATAGTGATGTTGATATCAGTATTACAGTTGAGAGAGCTGATTATCTTGGATATGATACATATGAGGATTTGGAAAAACAGGGTCGGTATTACTATGTGCAGCAAGATGGAAAGTTTGCAATCATGCTTTTAAACAGTAATGAGGACGTATTGCTAAATCATACAGTGAGAGGAAGAATTCTTCCGGCGGACAGCACCTATGACAAAATAGTGGAGGGGCTGGCGGCAGATATAGGAATCAGTACTCAGCAGCTTCGGAGCAGTATGTATGATTTTGTTATAAGTGAGATAGATTTTCCAAAAGCATATTACAATATGATGTTGATGGTACTTGCACTTGTTTGCCTGTGGTGCATTTATGTTATTATATGGAGCTTGCACACAGTATTCTGTCCATGGAAGACAGCCCATGTGAGGGAAACTCTGGGTAAGCAGGTGGACAGGATGGTGATAAGGGATATAGATGAACAGCTCAGATATCATATGTATTATGATCAGGATAAGATAGCCATAACTGATAAGTACTTCGTATATCATGGAATGTGGCATACAGATGTGGTGGCGCTGAGAAATATAGAGGCGTTCAAAAAGCTTCGAACCTCATCCAACATAGGCGTTGGCAACAAGAGGATATATAAGCTTCTGATGGTGGATGTGGACGGAGTCACATACGAACAGAATTTTAAGACGGAAGATGCCCTGGATGAGGCGTTATCATATCTGAGAGATAGATAAGAGAAGGGGGTGTGTAAAAAATAAATCGAGTTTTTTGACAGCCCCGTTTCCAGTGTTAAGACATAAAAAATATTTTTAATAATTTATTATAAATA
>JAQYAS010000079.1 GCA_029338615.1 Clostridiales bacterium | reverse complement strand
CCTGACATGCTGTTGCCACCGCATCAAACTTTCTGTAACCGCCAAGCCTGTTCTTCTTGTACTTGGTCGTCATAAGTATCGCATAGTCAACCGTTGCGCCAAGCTGTATGGTTCCGATGACTATTGATGCAATAAATGGAAGCTCTGTTCCGGTGAAGCACGGAATTCCCATATTGATAAATATGGCAAACTCGATTACTGCCACAAGAACTATTGGGAGTGAGATTGATCCAAATACACAAAGTATAATGATGAATATGGCACCTATTGATACAGAGCTTACCGATGCAAAATCCTTATCTGTAATATTGATAAGATCCTTGGTACAAGGAGCCTCGCCCACCAGCATATTTTTCTCATTATAAGAATCGATGGTCTTCCCTATCTCAGTACACTGATTGTTGACCTCATCAGATGCCACTTCATATTCTGATCCCACCAGAATAAGCTGCCAGTCTTCACTCTTGAGTGCCTCTGTCACATCTGTCGGTATGAAATCAGTTGGTATTCCGGCACCAATGATACTGTCAAGGCCCAGACAGAACTTAACACCATCTATGTTCTCTATATCAGACATCATATCTCTCGTATCTTTGTCGCTCTGGTCATTTGTAACCAATATCATGTGAGTTGAATTCATATTGAACGTTTCTGCCAGCTCTTTATTGGCCTGTACGCTCTCGAGGCTGTCCGGGAGAGATGAATCCAGCTTGTAATATACCTTCGTATGGTTGTATCCATATATCGCAGGGATAAGTATAATGACAAACAATACAAGGAATACCTTATAATGCTTAGCTATGAACTTACCCATTCCCTTAAATTCAGGAAGAACCACTTTATGCGTTGTCTTCTCTATGGCTTTATCAAACACAAGGATAAGCGATGGAAGAATTGTTACACATGCTATTACTCCGAGTACAACTCCCTTGGCCATTACTATTCCCAGATCAAGTCCCAGTGTAAAGCTCATGAAACAAAGTGCCACAAATCCCGCAACTGTTGTTATGGAACTTCCTACAACTGATGATACGGTATCTGCAATTGCATGCGCCATGGCATCCTTCTTATCCGTATACTCTTTCTGCTGTGCCTTGTAACTGTGCCACAGGAAGATCGAGTAATCCATTGTAACTCCAAGCTGCAGAACCGCCGCCAGAGCCTTTGTTATATATGAAACCTGACCCATAAATATGTTAGAACCCAGATTATACGCAATTGCCATACCTATACTTGTCAGGAAAAGCACCGGTATCATTATGGAATCCATGGTTATTGCAAGTATGATACTGCTGAGGATTACAGCTATGAGAACATATATAGGAGTCTCTTTCTCTGATAATTTCTTGGTATCTACAACAACCGCTGACATACCCGAAAGGAAACACTGTTTGTTGGATATTGAACGTATCTCCTCTATGGCATCCATAGTCTCATCTGCTGATGTGGTATCATCAAATATGATCGCCATCATCGTTGCATCCTTATCGTCATTGTTAAATGCATCATACAGACTGTCCGGAAGCATATTCTTCGGAAGTGTCAAATCTGCAAAACTGTCGTACCATATGACCTTAGACACATGGTCAACATCCTCAATCTTTGATTTCAGTGCTGATACATCCTTATCATCCATCCCCTCCACAACGTACAGAGAGAATGCACCGGTACCAAACTGATCGACCAGTATATCCTGTCCCACCATAGTTTCTATGTCTTTTGGAAGATATGACAGAATATCATAGTTTACTCTGGTTTTGATATAACCGTATGCAGCTGGTATGAGAAGAATGAAGCTGAGAATCAGTATCACAACTCTCGCACTTACTATCTTTTCACCTAGTTTTAACATAGTCATAACATCTCCTTTTTCTTTTCTGTGGTGGATTATACAACCTGATATTTCTTAAATAAACTACCCAAAACATGAAAACGTTTACATTTTGTTACAAATATGATAATCTGTAACAAACGTATGAACACATATTCAAAATTGATTGTAAACAAATTATAAACTGATGGAGGTTTGGGAAAGTGCCTAATCCAAGTGAAGAAAAAACCGAAGATAAAATAATCAGAAGTTTTAAAAAACTGGTTAATGAATATTCCTTTGACAAGATAACAGTTACGATGATCGCAGAAGACGTTGGCATATCAAGGCCGATATTCTACAGATATTTTAAAGACAAATATGAGCTCATGGATTACATGCTCTACAACGAGGTGACCAAGGAGTTGGAGGTGCTTCTGGAGCACAACATGATCCTGGAAGCCATCAAGTATCTTTTCACACACATTATTAGTGAGGCAAAGCTGTACAGGAAACTTTTTGAGACGACGGGACAGAACAGCTTTGAGCAGGTGATGATAGAGCAGTTCACAAGCTTCTTCAAGGAGCACCTGAAAATATTTGACACGGATCAGATTCCTGATAACCCTATGTTGTCTCCTCTTATTATCTGTAAGTATCTTGTCATGGGTCTCACTGTAGCCATCAAGGGCTACCTGAACAGCCCTGACATAACGAGCATCAATGTGGATCATGCTGTGGAGGCTTATTACTTCCTGGTATCACACTCCATATTCGAACTGACAAAGGAAGATTTTCGTCCTAAGCTGTTCCAGGTGGCGGATCGAAACTACATTCCATTGCCGTCAAGGAATTAACTGACGGATGCCCATAGGTGTTCACGGTAGACTATGAACCTCAGAGGGCTTGTTCGTTCTTCACCCCTGAGGTAATCTACTTTTACGTGAGTACCTATGGGCTGTATTATATAATATAAATTAAAACTCCGGGAAGTTATATGTACCCTCTTTACTGGACAACCAGTAAGGAGGGTACATATCACTTCCCGGAGTTTTCTTATATATTGATCATGTTTTGATATCTTATCACTATATATTTATTATGCCCTGACAAGGATCATGGCGCTCATCTTTGGAGCTTTGATGGTGAGTACGTTATGTTCCACCATGAATTCCTGTGGTTCCAACGTGTAGCCTTCTTCGTTTGTCAGCATTACTCTTCTTAAGATCGAGTGGTTGTACACTCCTATCTGACGTATATGGAGTTTCAGATCCACATCTTCGTAATTCGTGTTCATGATCACAACGACCTGCTTGTTATCTGTAAATCTTCCATAACACAGTATCTTATGTCCTCCATGGAGATACAGTACTGATCCTGATTTTAATGCTTCGTATGATTTATGGATCTTTATAATGTCTTTATGGAACTGTATGAGTTCTTTATCTTCATGTCCCCATGGATATGTTCTTCTGTTGTCCGGATCAGTCCATCCGCATACTCCAGCCTCATCACCGTAGTATATAGTAGGAGCCCCGGGCCATGTCATCTGAAATACGACCGCCTGTCTGAATATTCCCTTGTCTACACCTTCATTGGCAGCATCAGCGCCCATGGTGTGCAGTCTTCCTACCTTTCTGTTGGTTCGTGTCAGGAATCTGGAATGATCATGATTTGACAGCTCGTTCATGGAAACCTCTACTGACGGCCTGAGGAATCTGGACATATGGTAATTCATTGCGCCTTTGAATGCATCATAATTGCCAAGCAGATCACCTCTGAACTCATCACTGTGCTTCTCCACGCCGCACAGGAACCATGTAATAGGCTCCATGAAAGCATCATAGTTCATGACTGTGTCCCACTGATCTCCACACAGCCAGCTCTTTGGATCGCCGTAATGCTCCGCGAGAACTATCGCGTTTGGATTTGCATCCTTGACATTCTTTCTGAACTCTCTCCAGAACTGATGATTATACTCAGGCGAATGCCCAAGATCTGCAGCCACATCCAGTCTCCATCCATCTGCATTGTACGGAGGTGAAACCCATTTTCTGGCAATATTCATTATATATTCCACAAGCTTAGGCGAATCCTCGTAATTAAGTTTTGGGAGTGTGTCATGTCCCCACCAGCCATCATAGGTTGTATTGTACGGCCACGCATTGTCATTGTAGAACTTGAAAAATGAGTTATACGGACTGTCCTTAGCTACAAACGCACCTTTATCATAGCCCTCCTGATTCTCATATATACACTCTCTGTCCATCCACTTGTTAAATGAACCACAATGATTGAATACTCCATCCAATATTACCTTCATGCCACGCCTGTGTATCTCTTCCACAAGCTCTACAAACAGTTTATTACTTGCCTCAAGATTGGCTTTATTTGTAACTCTGTTAATATATCTTGTTGACTGTCTGTTCTCCTGACAGCCTTCCGGCAGACAGTTACCTTCATCCATAACTATCTTTCCAAAATGTGGATCTATATAATCGTAATCCTGTATGTCATATTTATGATTAGAAGGAGATACAAATATTGGATTCAGGTATATCACATCCACGCCAAGATCCTGGAGATAATCAAGCTTGTCCATAACTCCCTGAAGATCTCCACCATAAAATCTGCCTACATCCATTGTGCTTGGGTTCTGATTCCAGTCCTTCACCTGTACAGATCCCTGACCTATATAGGTATATTCGTTGTCCAGAACATCATTTGATGGATCTCCATTACAAAATCTATCAACAAATATCTGATATATGACTGCACTTTTTGCCCACTCCGGCACCTTGAATCCAGGACAGATCTCGAAGTCATACTCTCTGTCATTCTGTTTTGTCGGCCCAAGCTTATCATAAAAGCATGTTACCCTGCCAGAATGTATCTCAAAATGATACTTTATAAAAGTCTGACCGCAAGGAATAGTTGCCGTATAGAAGTCAAATATCCTGTTGGAGCTCTCCTTAGTCATCTGTACCTTTTCTTCATTATATATAAGATAAACCGCATCTACATTATCAGCCGTTGTTCTGAATCTTACTTTGACATCCTGATCCGGTTCCGGTTCCTGAGGATTAACATAATAGCAGCTGCCATCTGAAAACAAACCACCTTTATTGAGAACGGGCTTTACGTTATATACATATTCATGTATTTTTTGCCCATTGGTCTTCTTCTCTACCATATATTTATATTCTCCCTTACATGCACATACTCTTTTAATTTTAATACTTTTCTCGGAATTAAGCAACATAGCTACACATAATATACAGTAATATATAGTAAAAGAGCTCAGCCATCGTTCTGCTGAGCTCTTTTGGAGAAGGTATTACTACTTTTATGGGGTGTAGCCAAAACTATATAATGTATTGGGGGTTACAATTATTATTATATACAAATTGCGTTAAAAGTCTGCCCAAACATTTTTTTATTTGTTAAATGTCATTGTGCATTATTACAATACATTTTATTTTTTTTACCTGTATTTGACTTTTTAGTGTCAATTTTAGACAAAACACTGACTATTTTCTTAAAATCCGCGTCTCTTCAGGTCTCTTACCAGGTTCACATAGAATTCTCTCACATCAAATGTATCTATGTTTTCTCTGTTCAGATCTATGACATCCCCATGGGAGATTCCGCGATTACCCTGTGGCTTCAAATATATGAAGCCGGAGCCCCATTTGAACGACTCATATCCGACAAGTCCATCGTTTTCTCCGTCAAAATACTTTACGAACGCATTTGTAGTATTGAGTGGGAATCGCCCACCGGAAGGTTTCTTCATACATGAACCTGTACTCTGGATGTATACTCCCGGTGGATCAGACATCTCCCTGTTCAGATTTTCACAGGCGGATGCCGTGAGATCCGTCACCGCCGCTATGAAATCAGGATTCGTGTCACCCAGCTTCTTAAGTGCGGAATTGTATGCATTTGCCACTGCCTGCTGCTGTTTCTCTGGAATTTTTCCAAGAAGGTAGTCCGCAAACTCACATCCCCTGTGCGGAGTGTTGATCGTTGTGAGGGACGCCACATACGGTGCCATGCCGAGCGTGGATATGGCATACCTGCTGTCCAATCCGCCCTTTGAATGAGCGATTATATTTACCTTGTCACAGCCTGTCTCCCGGACTATCTGCTTTATCCTATCCGCGATCTCCTGCCCCGAATCCGCAACTGACGCCGCAGACTGATGATTGCCATAGAATATCTTTGCACCGTTTGCCTCGAGAGCCGCCGGGATCCTTCCCCAATAATTCAAGTATCTGAAATCTCTGAAGAACACACCGTGCACCATGAGGATAGGGTATCTTGTGGCGCACACCTGATCTTGTTTCCTGTTATTATCCATTATGAGCTTTTCATTCTCAAATACAGCCTCATCAGATGCAAGCTTTATCAGTTTTCCAAGGACTATCAGATGTACCACAGGTATCCATCCACACAGTATTCCGATAACACGCCATTTAATCCCAAGCTGTTTTGATGACACATATATCCTGATTATTCCGACCCAGAATGTGACCGCCAGCACAACGACAGCCGTCAGGATGTACAGTACCCAGTTCTTCCATGTCCATGCCGACACATCAACAGCACCCACTATCATAAGTATCAGCAGCACCACAGAAAATGCTGTCGCCGCCAGAAAAGAATACAGATTCTCGCATCCCCTCTGGCATCTCTTTATTCCCCTTGTCTGTATATTTTTAAGACTGAGCAACGGCATCGCCAATATGACCATATCCAATATGATCAGCAACGTTATTATCAGCGGCACAAGCGGAATCTGCCACTTTGGGCACCTTGCCAGCAGATACACGTTCGCCAGCAGAAATGGTATGACCGCATTTATCCCTCTCTTTATGACCTTCATCCCCGTCATCCTCCAAGTGTATATTTTGTGAAACTGAAGCACAACTTTCATCGCACCGTGTACTCAAGTCTCATCATCAATTCCCCATCATACAGCAAATGCCCGCAGCTATGCGGGCATCTGTTTTTATTTGTGGTTTTGCTTCTTTAATCGTTCTACTCTGTCTTTATCTCACCAGACTCTCAGCTGTCTTTCTATGCATCAGCAGTCGTCTCGGCATTCTGAACTGCCGCAGTCTGTTCCTTAACAAACAACGCCTCGAACTCAGGTCTTGCAATCCTCTCCTTCTCAAGAAGTATGCTTGCACACTTATGAAGTATATCTATGTTCTCCTCAAGGATAGCCTTTGCCTCCTTGTAGCACATATCCACGATCCTCTTTACTTCCTCGTCTATCTCCGCTGCAACTTCCTCACTGTACACTCTGGAATGTCCAAGATCTCTTCCAAGGAATACCTCTTCCTGATCGTTGCTCTCATAGTTGATAAGACCAAGCTTGTCTGACATACCGTACTTTGTGACCATGGCTCTTGCATACTTGCTTGCCTCTTTGATATCCTGTGAAGCTCCTGTGGTTATATCGTCAAGGATCATCTCCTCGGCTATTCTTCCTCCCAGACTAACCTTGATCTCATCAAGCATCTTCTCTTTAGTCATAAATACATTGTCATTCTCAGGAAGCGGCATGGTGTATCCACCGGCCCCCATACCTGTAGGAATAATTGATACCAGATGAACCGGACCCACATGAGGAAGCAAATGGAACAGTATTGCATGACCGGACTCATGATAAGCCGTAATTCTTCTCTCGCTTTCCGGAACGAGACGGCTCTTCTTTTCTCCACCTATTCCAACTTTGATAAATGATTTATCAACATCTTCCTTGGTGATATATGCTCTGTTAGCCTTGGCAGCCGCAATGGCTGACTCATTCATAAGATTCTCCAGATCTGCTCCGGCAAATCCGGCCGTAGTTCTGGCTATCTCATGAAGATTAACATCCTCCGCAAGAGGCTTATTCTTCACATGAACCTTAAGAATATCCTCACGACCTTTTACATCAGGCCTGTTGACAGGAATCTTTCTGTCAAATCGTCCCGGTCTGAGAATCGCCTTATCCAGAATATCTACTCTGTTGGTTGCTGCAAGGACTATGATGCCCTCATTCACTCCAAATCCATCCATCTCCACAAGCAGCTGGTTCAGTGTCTGCTCTCTCTCATCATGGCCGCCGCCAAGTCCTGAACCTCTCTGTCTTGCAACGGCATCGATCTCATCTATAAATACTATACATGGTGCATTCTTCTTGGCCTCTGCAAAAAGATCTCTTACTCTCGATGCACCTACACCAACGAACATCTCAACAAAATCTGAACCGGATATACTGAAGAAAGGAACCCCAGCTTCTCCCGCTATAGCCTTTGCCATGAGTGTTTTACCTGTTCCCGGAGGGCCTACCAGAAGCACACCCTTTGGTATACGCGCGCCGACCTTGACAAACTTCTGCGGATTCTTGAGGAATGTAACAATCTCCTCCAGATCCTCTTTTTCCTCCTGCAGTCCCGCCACATCCTTAAATGTAACATTCTTTGCACTCTCATCGGCTTTTCTGGCTCTGCTCTTGCCGAAATTCATCATCTGGCCGCCACCGCCGCCACCCTGTGCGGATCTCATGAATATCATCATGATAAATAACATAACTACCATTACCAGAATATATGGGATTACAACGCTCCATATACTTGTCTTCTCAACATCAGCCAGACTGTACTTTGCAAGCGGCTTCTTGTCAGCATCATCACTGACGGAGGCATTGTAATTATCTATCTTCGCCTGATATTTGTTATATATGTCCACCACTTCATTGACATCAGCAGCATAAAACGCCAGGCTCTTGCCATTGGTAAACACAACCTCTACTACTGCAGTTGGTATCTCTGCATTCTGCTGGATCGACAGAGCGGATATCTTGCCATCATCCAGATCCTCTGACAGATCTGTATAACTGTATGTGGTCGTTACATTTGTATCAGTCTGCATCCATCTGTTGATGATGAGAAACGCCACAACAAGAATCAGCACATAGATCAGCAATCCATTTCTGAATTTTCTCTTGTTCATATATTCTCCTTAATTGATATGTTTTACTGTTCTATCACGCCTACATATGGAAGGTTTCTGTATTTCTGTGCACAGTCAAGGCCGTATCCCACAACAAATCTGTCCGGGATCTCAAACCCTGTCATGTACAGTTCAACAGGTATAACTCTTCTGTCAGGTTTATCCAGTAATGTTATAACTTTAAGACTGGCAGGCTTTCTCTCTCTCAGAAGCTTTACCAGATATGAAAGTGTTCTTCCCGAATCAAGAATATCCTCAACTATAATAACTTCCTTGCCCTCTATGGACTCATCAAGATCTTTGTTGAGCTTCACTATCCCCGACGACTTTGTTCCATCACCGTAGCTGCTCACTGACATAAAGTCCATAGTAACAGGAGTCTTCATCCTCTTGGCAAGTTCACACATAAAAAATACACTACCCTTGAGGATTCCTATGAGATGTATGGTCTTGCCCTCATATGCCTTGTCAATGGCTGCTGCCATCTCACTTATCCTAGATTCAACTTCGCTGCTACTAAGCATAACTCCTATCTGTTCTTTCAACTTTCTTTCCTCCTAAAATCCAGTTCCAGTATCTTTCGTGTACTGTCGGTTATTTTATAATTCTCACCAATTCTGATTCCCACAGCCCACACCACTTCATCACCGGATATGATCAGAGGAATCTGCCCCCTCTTATCAACTGGTATCTTGCTATCGGTAAAAAGTCTGTTTATCTTTTTTCGTGAACCGTCAGAATTGACTACTATATAATCACCTTTTCTATATGTCCTCAACTGCAGACACTTATTTATTTTATCATAATCCACATACTTCGTACACTCTTTTTTTGACAGATCCAGTGCGTCCGGACGCTCATAGATTTTCACCTCCACCGTTCCTGAAACGGTTTCATACACGCCTCCGTTGATCATATCAATATGCTGGCTCTGCCCCACATCGGCCAATTGAGAATCTTTATCATTCTCTGTTCCGCCATAGGAATCGAACACAAGCTTACCATATTCCACCCGGACCCTGCCATTTCCAGGCAGGTCTATCCCGGCTCCAGTACCGGATGAATATAGCTTCATAACCTCTCTGACGTGGCTTCTTCCAACATCCTTCAGGCCTCCGCCAGCCATACCTATAAGCTGTCTTATTGTCAGTTCCTGAATAAGTCTTTCCTGACATCTGAGAGCATCTATATCAACTACATACCGCATGCGTTTTTCACTTTTTCCATGCCACACGCAGGCACCGGGATCAGCATCAATCCCCTGGCTCATAAGAAAAGATCTGACCATATGGCTGGCAAGTTCTTCATATTCAGCCGCCATCTGAGCCATGGCACATATATGCTCCACAGCCTGAGGATTCACCTCACACAGCACAGGAAGAATTCTATGCCTTATCTTGTTGCGTGTGTACTCGTCTTCATTATTTGTTATATCTGTACAATACTTCAATCCCATGCGGTTAAGGTAAGCCTCTATCTCACTCCTGTCACAGCCAAGCAAGGGTCTTACTATATTTCCACGTCTTGCCGGTATTCCTTTTACCCCAGCCATACCGGTTCCTCTGGCCATATTGAACATGACTGTCTCCGCCACATCATTCCGGTTATGAGCCACAGCAATCACACATCCCTCTGACGCATATCTCTGTCTCACCTTTTCAAATGCATCATACCTTACATTTCTGCCCGCCTCTTCAACAGTAATACCCTCACTGTCTGCTATACTGCACACATCTATCCTGTATAAGTTACATTCTACACCATACGAATCACACAGACTTTCCACGTATCTCTGGTCATCATCTGCATCTTTACCCCGTATCATATGGTTTATATGAACCACATGTATATCAAGCCCCAGTTCACGGCGATGCCTTGCAAGAACAGTCAGCAGACTCACAGAGTCGGCACCCCCTGACACTCCACATACGCAATGCGCAGCACCCTCAAACATGCCATATCTCCGTATCTGCCCTATAACTTTATCCTCAAACATATCTGTACCCATATTTATCCTCTGTTATCACTTTATCCGCAACAATATTTCTCTGCACGTCAAATATTCCCGCCTATTTTACCACATGATTCCGCAGCACACAACACCACTGCCATGACCGTCACATCATCTCTCATAACGGCATCCCTATCGCCGAATATATTGCTGAGTATGTCATCCACAAGCTTTTTACCATCATATATTTTGATATTTTTCAATATATCTGCCAGCCTGTCCTCAACATCCATATCCGTCACGCCGTCACTCACCATGACCACAGCATCTCCATCACGCAAATCAGTTTTTGCAGTATCACATTCCACATTATCCACAACTCCTATAGGCAGCGTAGTGCTTGTTATTCCTTTTACACTATTTGAGTCCTTTCCCGGATGAATGATGTATGTCACGGCCGCCCCCTGCTTGTAACTTGTCATTTCACCGTTGTACAGATCTATCATAACCATGTCAAATGTCGTAAACGTTCGTCCCTGGTTTCTTCTGGACATACAGCTGTTCGCAAACTGTATACTGTATTCTGGATCAAATCCCGCCTCGAGCATCTCCTCCATTGTATCAAGCAGTGTACAGCTCTCACAGGATGCCAGGCTTCCGCTGCCCATTCCATCAGACAACATCATGACCAGACGCCCATCATCATACTCTCTCACCGAAAAATTATCCCCCGACACAGGTGAACCACATTTCTTTATCCTGCGCACATGGTAATGCCCCTTAAACATTGCACTCTCTTCATATACAGCCGTTCTGTACTCGTCAAAAAAAAGACTCGGAGAGTCAATCCCCACTCTTATGTTCCTTCCATAATGTTCACTGAGCACCCCTGCTACCTGGCGTGAAAGCACCATTCCCTGACCTGATGTTCTGCCTGCCACATAAAACCTTTTCCTTTTGCCCTTCCACACTGCACTTGTCACTCTTGTATCGGTCATTCCTATAGACTGCAGCTTTTCCACCAGCCGGTCATCTGTCACCTCTGCCGCACTCCCCAACACACATATCTGCTGCCTGAAACTATCCATGAGATCCCCCACCTGACTGAGACTTATACCCATATCCCCGTCCCCTGCAAGCGCATAATCCAGTCTTCTGAAGGTATTCGCCATATCTTCCACCCTGGCCGCTGTCATACGATTGATCTCGGTTGCAGCTGCCTGTATACATGCTGTATTTGGCACGCTGCACAGATTACTCATATATTTTCCCGGAATACAGGCAAACACAATTGCAGGAACCGCAAAATTGACCGCCAGTCCAATCATTTTCCACCGGTCAGCTCCCACCTCAACATATCCACACGCAACAACTGCCAACAAAACACCTATCATATAAAACAATATCGAAGTGCTTTTCCTTCTTCCGGTAAATGTTCTTCCAACCAACATTACCAGGGTGATCAACAACATGACCGCCAGCCACTCCATATTTTCCTGCCTTATGGCCAGTACACCCCCAGTGAGTGCTGCCACGCCAAATCCATATGCGGTTCCTGCTCTGTAAACCATATACACGATAAATATAAGAGAGATTATGAGCTGTGTATTTACATATGCATTTATATCCGGAACGGTCCACAGACATATAGCCATCATCACCATAACACTGATCACATATTGATCCGATTCACCTTTGCCACTATCTTTGGAATTGTTTTTAAGCAGCAATTCCATGCCCGGGGACATGATCACAGCAAGGCAGACTGCTGCTACAGCCTCCACAACGCCATATATCAGCCCTTCTGCCAGCGTATCGCGATAGCTGACAATATTTACCGCACATATCACTGCCACCGATAAGACATATCCCTTTAACCTGTTTCCGTTTTCTCCCTGTCTGCCGGCAATACGCACAATCAGCAGCACCGCAGCCAACAGTCCAGCATATTTCTGAACAAAGAGCATTCCATCATATGTCATTCCATCCAGCACATATGTATCTGAGTATGGCAGTGACAATATTCCCGTTCCGACTATCAATATTCCAACCATACAACTCACATAGACCGGAGTCAGCCTTTTACACCATTTGCACGACAGCATACACATTGCCACCGCAGCAGGTGCCATCCCCCATAATACGCACGCCCCACTGGCAATACATATCAGTACGGTGCACATGATCCCCGCACATCTTGTTACATCAATCTTCATTACTATTCCTCCCGTCTCTACTGAAATTCCTCCCGATAGTGCAAGAAGTATATCTCGTAAAGGCGCAAAAAAATAGCGAATGCTGTGATCAGCATCCGCTTTATTATGACCTTATTCATCTTTAAATATGTACTATTCTTTTGGCTTTACAACTATCTCATCAGGATATATGAGACCAAGCTGTGACCGGGCAACATCCTCTACATACTCATCAGTCTTCATATACTCCTCACGCTGCTCAAGCTTCTTATAATCCTGCTTTGCCGTTTCAAGCTGTGTCTGAAGTTCTGCCGCCTGAACCTGCAAGGATTCCTTCTGACTCTTAAGATCCTGCGCCTTGTATATTACTACTATAGTCAGCAACGCAAGACATCCCACAACTATAAACATTCCCATTCTTGTGGTCAGTCTGATATTCTTTTTTTTCTTTGATCTGCTGACATTTCTACTCATCAGTAACTCCCCCATCATTACATATTATTGCGATGTATGTGATGTTTCTTGTAATAATATACAAAAAAATTACAATCAAACAAACATATTGACATAATATTACTATTTTAGGCTAATTATGTCAACGCACTTTTCGTTACACATTTTCACATTAATCTAATCTTTTTTTCATGCAGCCCAATATATAGTCACTTATTTTTTTTGTGGCCCAATTTATTGTATAATAAATTGATAAAAATCCTGAAAAAAAACCAAGAAAAATGTATAACCTGATATTCCCATCACAACACATGTAGCTTACTATAATTATAGCTACACTTAATCCTAACCAAACACAGATATCATAAATCCAGAACAATAAAGTATTATTCTTAATCATAGCCACTATGCTTCTCATTATCCCGGCAACAAGACCTGCCATCATTCCAAAAACAACACATACAACATACCCTGACGCCTGATTTTCAACCATATCACTAATCATTTAAATAACCCCTTCAATGACAGTGCACCATCCTTTTCGCCAGAATAAATCATTGTGTTGAAGTTACCTGTGAGTTCCAATATTCCTTTGTCAAGGTCCAGATTGTTTGCCTGCATATTCTTACCGGTTATCTTGAGTTTTCCCTGTTCCGTTACCAGGAGCACCAGGTCCTGATCTATAGATGTAACCTTGGTGATACCGGTCATGGACATACTGTTTCTATTATCCATAACCACCTTATGAGCCTTAGGCTTGATCACTTCACTCATATTAAGAAACCTTCTCCAGCAGTCTTAATAAACTATATGAACAGGGCAAAAAAAATATGCTGGAATTACTAATGTATATTCCAGCATATTTTTACACGTACTCAAACATCTCTTTTGCATCTTCTTTTTTTGTTGAATCTGCAATCATGGTAACTCTGACCTTCACTGTCTTGTTGCCAAAGGCGATCTCTATAATATCTCCCACCCTGACCTCAGTGCCAGCCTTGGCCACCTTGCCATTCACCATGACTCTGCCAGCGTCGCAGGCCTCATTAGCCACGGTTCTTCTCTTGATTATTCTGGATACCTTAAGGTACTTATCAAGTCTCATATCTATCCTGCCCGGATTAGTTGATTGAATCCTTTAATGCCTTTCCAGCCTTGAACTTAGGTGCCTTTGAAGCAGCGATTGTCATTGTCTCGCCAGTTCTTGGGTTTCTACCTTCTCTAGCTGGTCTCTCTGATACTTCAAATGTACCGAATCCAACTAACTGAATCTTCTCACCTTTCTTTAACTCATCTGCTACAACGTCTGTGAAAGCCTTTAATGCTGCCTCAGCGTCCTTCTTTGATAATTCTGTCTTCTCAGCGATTGCTGCAACTAATTCTGTCTTATTCATTTAATAAAATCCTCCTTTATATGGTTTGTTCGCCATCCGAACTCTTCGGTTCATCTCAACATGTATAGTTATACCCAATATGACTATATTTGTCAAGGGAAATAAGGGATTTCGAGGCTGAAACCCCTTGATTTTACTTGCTTTTTGCAGTTTCTTATCCTTATTATCTACCCTTCCATCTGTTTCCCGAGAAATGATGCTGCGATCATGGCAGCTTTCTGCTCTATATCACCTATCCTGCGTCCGGCATCCCTTATTATCACTATAACCGCGCCCACAGCATCCCCCTCTGATATAATGGTCTGAACCACCTGGCCTTCATATCCAATATCATCTGATGTTATACGAACAAATTTTGCGTCTCCTTTTCTGGCTACTATGGCTTTCCTGTCATTTATGACACCTTCAAGCTCCCTGTGAAGCTCCTTGCCCAGCAGTTCTTTTCTTGGCATACCCGCCACAGCAATAACAGTATCGCGATCAGTTATGGCCACAGGAAGCCCCAGACTCTGCGATATAGCCTCCACATACTGCTGTGCAAATGCAGTGAGATCCGCCATAGGCGAATACTTCTTAAGGACTATCTCACCTTCTTTACCGGTAAATATCTCAAGAGGGGTACCCTCTTTTATCCTGAGAACCTTTCTTATCTCTTTTGGAACTACTATTCTCCCCAGGTCGTCTATACGTCTGACTATTCCAGTTGCTTTCATAACCAGTATTACCCTCCATTACATGTAAAATAAATGCTTTGGAGTTATTATGTGGAAAATAGTAAAAAATATTCTATCTTATAAAAACCCATAATAGTTTTATTACCTTTGAATCGGCATATCTATGGAATTTATTGCTATTAATATGGATTTTTTAGCCTAAAATGAGTAAAATTGTAATAACAACAAAATTTATATGGTAATTATATATAATTTTGCAGCAAAGGAGGTTCTTAATATGGATAATTTTGTGATATTACAACAGATAGTTGCAATAGACAGAGCTCAGAATCGTTTTGAACTCAGAGCATCTATACAGACACTTCTCAGAATCATTGGAAGCTATACTTCATCCGAGCGTGTGTATATATTTGACAGGGACGAAACCACCGGTGTATTCCGTAACTCATACGAATGGTGCGCAGAGAGTGTTGAACCATGGATCGACAACCTTCAATCCGTAGCTCCTTCTGATATGCCATACTGGCTCAAAGCATTTTAGAGAGGTGACAGCGTGATCATCGACAATGTAGAAGATGTAAAGAATACCATGCCTTCAGAATATAATCTTCTCACCATGCAGAATATACACGCTGAGATATCCTTCCCGATATTTTTCAAAAACCATCTTAAAGGCTTTATAGGTATGGACAACCCTGTTATGAACGAACAGTCCGAATCGTTTATCACGTTGCTGGGCGTCGTGGGTGGGCACCTTGGCAATGTCAGAGAAACTCTCAGAATGACAGAACTCCTGGAACAACGCAACAGATCACTGGAAATCAGCCTGTCTGATCTGGAGCGCGAGAAAAAGTTCCTCTCTGTACTGTCAACTGATTACATATCCGTATATTGCGTTGATCTTGAGCTTGATACCATAGAGCCCCTCAAGATAGATGAATCTGCCAATGTTACAAAGATTGGTAATATGAAACCAGGCAAGGTGCTGTGCTACTCCAATCTCATCAGATCTTATTACAATAAATTCGTGATCAAGGAATCCGCTCCTGATTTCATGGATATACTGAGTTTCGACCATATAACCAGGCATCTGGCTGTCCACGGCAAACTTTCCTACAGGTATCAGGTAACTCCTAATGCCGCAGGGCAGGAACATTTTGAAGCGGAGGTGTTCCCATTCGACTCCGGTTCAACAACAAAAGTTATCATCGGCTTCAAACAAATAGACGAACTTGTAGCCTATGAACAAAATTCCAGAAGACAGCTTCAGGAAGCCCTGGATGATGCCAATCTCAACAATGAGATAATCTCAGCTATAAGCAAAATATATTTCTCTATATACAGGATTGATCTCACTCAGGACATGTATGAGGAAGTATCAAGTGACAATGAGGTGCACAGACTCACCGGTCGCATCGGTCGCGCTTCCGCCAAGATGGCTGAACTGTGTCACAGATTTGTCGCTCCTGAATATCAGGACAAGATCCTTCAGTTCTTTGATCTTTCAACCATAAGTGAAAGGCTGCATACAGAAGAAACGATCGCCATGGATTATCTGGCAAACGACGGCAATTGGCACTTAGCAAGATTTATTGTAAAAAAACGTGACCAACAGGGGAATGTAACCAATATACTATACGCCACAAGACTTATTAGTGAACAGAAAAGGCGTGAACAGAACTGGATGTTTCTCGCTGAAGAAGCCAACACGGCAAATAAAGCAAAATCCGAATTTTTATCCAGGATGGCTCACGACATACAAACTCCTATGAACTCCGTTATGGGATTTGCTGATATAGCACGACATACCCCAGACATACCGGCGGATGTCGATGACGCACTCAGCAAACTGCAGACATCAGGGGCATATATTGAACAACTGGTAAGCAATATACTCGATATAACAAGTCTTGAAAACGGCAATCAACAGCTGAATGAACACGAAATCTCTGTGTCCGAATTGTTTCAGACAATAAACAGAATATTTGATCAGGAGCTTATGGCCGGTAACCTGAATATATCTTTTGATGTTCATGATATCTGTCACGACTGCATCGTAGCAGACGACCTTAAGCTGAAACAGATATATGCCAATCTGCTGTCCAACTCTATCAGATTTACACCTGCAGGCGGCAGCATCAAATTTGATCTGTACGAAGAAAGTATAGCCGGTTCTGACAAGATACGCCTGACAGCACGGATATGTGACACAGGAATAGGTATAAAGAGTTATATATGCGAAAGCGGTCTCGGTCTGGCTATAGTTAAAGATCTTGTGGACCTCATACACGGTACTATAGATGTACAAAGCACTGTGGGCACGGGAACCAATATCACTATATGTGTGGACGTACCTTACATAATAAGGGATGATCTGTGGAGTGGCCAAACAAGCCAAGCCCCGGATATAACCTCTGCATGTGCCGGCATGCATCTGCTGGTTGCCGAAGATAATGAACTGAACTATGAAGTTATATCTGAACTTCTGGGAATGAACGGAATCACCTGTGAATGTGCCGATAACGGAGCTGTCTGTGTTGACAGGTTCTCCGAATCGGAACCGGGAACATTCAACGGAATCCTTATGGATCTTCAGATGCCTGTGATGGACGGTATTGCCGCTTCATGTGCTATCAGAAAACTGAATCATCCTGATGCACAGAGCATCCCAATCATCGCCATCACTGCAAATGCATTTGCAAAAGATATAGAGCGCTGTCATCTTGCCGGGATGAATGAGCACTTGTCCAAACCACTCAACATAAGACAGCTCATAAGCATTCTGTCAAAATTTAATAATTAATATGAGACTTCCTTTTCTCCTGCACGTGCAAAATCCCTGTGAATATAGCACTTTCTCAGCTATATTCACAGGGATTTTGTAAATTAATATTTGTATCCACCTATTATTTTTTATTCATAATAGCATCTATGGACTTTATACAAGCACTTCTAAGACCTGATTCCTCAAGTGATGCCACTCCACATATTGTTGTGCCTGACGGAGAACAGACATTATCCTTGAGCACCCCCGGATGCTCACCGGTTTCCAGCTGCAGTTTGGCAGAACCAAGTATCATCTGTGATATAAGACGGTATGCAGTTTGTCTCGGTACACCGTATTTAACCGCCGCATCTGCATATCCCTCTATGAACAGATCAACAAATGCAGGGCCACATCCTGTAACCGCTCCGCCTATTCCCATAAGCTCAGATGGAAGCTCCTCAACTATTCCAACCGCTGCAAAAAGCTCCATGATCTGGGATCTCTCTTCCTCCTCGAGAGAATTCTGTGACTCGAAAAGCATCACTCCTTCATACACCATCGCAGGTGTATTTGGCATAACAAACTGAACCCTGACCGAGCTGTCAAAATACTCACTGTACTTTTTAAAGTTCCAACCAGCCGCAACCGATACGAGAGTCTTGCCATGAAGCTTTTCTCCTATCTCCACAAGAACGTCATTGATCTGATAAGGTTTACAGGCCATTATGACAGTATCAACCGAACTGACCAGTTCTTCCAAAGACCTGCACGGTGTAAATCCATACTTCTCTGCATTCTTTGCCAGCTTATCGTAATGTGGAGCGTATGCATACACATCGTCTGGTTTTATCTTTCCCGAATTTATAAAACCAGCACAAAGTGCCTGAGCCATATTCCCCATTCCTATAAAACCTATTTTCTTCATTGTCGTTCTCCTCCTAGTCAATAGCTTTTGCCCCAATTTTATAAATGTGTACCCGCCAAACTATGCAATAAACCCCATTATCTAGTGTAAAAGGCCACTTATAGTTGCCGCTACATCCTGATCGCCTATGAGTGATATATTATTTATGCATATGAAGTCATCAACCTGCTTGTTCTGCACAAAATCAAGAATATTCACCTGTGAATATCTGTAATCAATTATATATATCGTAGAATAATGATCCACAAGGAATGGTATGAAAGCATTTCCATAGGATTCCTTCATAACAACACAGGATGAACCATCAGTCACTTTTGGATTCTCAATCACAGCCATCGGATTGTCACCACCTACAAACGTAGAATACATGGTACCTTTTTCCCAACCATTTACATCCATAATGATGTTCCACTTCTGTTCTGAACCATCATCATTCCAATATGTCATATCGTTGGTTCCTATAGGCTCATATGCATATATCGTGTCCGGATTGTTCTTCATATCAGAGTTATTTAGTGTACTGTAAAAACTTCCAAGAAATCCTTCAAATGTATCTTTTTTTCTGTCCGACAATGGAATAGCTGTAATACCCTTTACCTTACAGAAATCCTCATATGCGTAAAATGCTCCATCAGCAGTCCAGTGGTGATCTGTTCTGAAATAAATATATTCATCCTTATGCTCCTTGAGCGTATCGAATATATCTACCGTCTTTACGCCCTTCATCTTGCTGTAGTAATATTCTATAGCCTGATGCTGGTCAGATCCCCCAAGTTTCTTGAGTTCCTTATCCGACAACTGTACTCCCGACTGATTTGGCACCAGAATATCGTATACATTTGTTTTGCCAGCAAGTTTTGCAGCCGCATTGTTCAGTGCATCTATATATTCTGTAGCCGAATCCTGAACAAAATAGTACATACTGTAGGCTGTCCCATTTTTAACATACAGATTGTCCTGCAGTTTTTTCTGGAATGCCTCATCCATAGCCTTGGAATCAGGTGGCTCAACAGCCTCTACAGTGTTGGATTCTGCCGTTTCATCCGCATTTTTATTCGTCATACTTGCCGGAAAACCGATCTCCGGATCTTCTGTTGTACTCTCTGTTGTACTTCCTGATGTCACATCTTCCGGGGTTGCCACACTGCTGTCTGCCGCATCCGCATCTGGTATATCATCAGCATGCGCAGTTCCGCCTATCACCTGTGTCCCAGCCTCAATGCCATACAGCGACTTCAGGCTCTGATCCGCAGAAACGAGCTTATCCCTCATTGGATATGTATCCGAATACCACAGAGACACTTCCTCAAAATATGATCCATCCAGAAAAGATGTAACTGTAAACGAAGGGAACTTTGCAAGTTCTCTCTTCTCAACGCTGGATTTCTTAGGTCTCACAAAAAATAGCAGACCAACAAATGCGCCCAACGCCATAACTGCCGCAAATGCCAGTATCCCCAGACTTCTGTATCTTAACATCTGCTTTTTCTGTTTTCTTGTAAATCTTCGCTTCATATATCTACCTTCACTCGATCAGAACTGAAAATACAAAAATGGATTGTAACTTGCGCCCACAAGTGCCAGTACTGACACCACCAAAAGTATGGCAGGAGTTATCATATCGCATACATTATGTATCATAAACATATTCTTATGCACCTTTCCCAACTCCATCATATATTTTCTGAGTTTCCTGCCCAGATCTGTACATGCAACTATTGCAAATATAATAAAGAATATATTCTTCAGGAACACTGTTCCCACTGCCATATTCACAAAGCCTTCATTGCCTATACCAAACATCCCCGCAAGAACAGTTCCAAGTTCTGCCATATTCTCAAATCTGAATATGGTCCATCCAAACAAAATGACCAGCAGCGTATATACCCTGGATATAACCGGACCAAATCTTCCTCCAAGATAAAACTTCTCCAGCAAAAGGAATGCCAGATAATACAGTCCCCACAGAATGTAATTCCAGCTGGCTCCATGCCACATACCTGTCAGGAACCATACAACAGCCATATTTCTTATGTATTTTCCCTTACTGCATCTGTTGCCACCCAGTGGGATGTATACATAATCCCTGAAAAATGAGCTGAGTGATATGTGCCATCTTCTCCAGAAATTGTTTACTGATGTCGCCATATATGGATAATTGAAATTCTCATCATAGTGGAATCCCGCCATACGTCCCATACCTATAGCCATGTCGGAATAGGCAGAAAAATCAAGATATATCTGCAGCATATAGCATATCATTCCGAGCCACATTCCAAGTGTGGTCTGTGCCTTAAGGCTTGATACACCGGCTGGAAGCAACGTATCAGCAATACTTGCACAGGAATTTGCCAGAATAGCCTTCTTGGCCAATCCTACAGAGAACCTTCTGACTCCGACATATATGTCATTTGCATTTATCTTTCTATTGTCTATCTCATCCGCAACTGTTTCATATCTTACAATAGGACCTGCCACGCACTGATGAAACAAGCTTGAATATAACAGAAGCTTCCAGTATTCCCTCTGAGGCTTAACCTGATCCCTGTATACATCCACCACATAGGATATGAGCTGGAATGTATAGAATGAAATACCTATAGGCAGTGCAATCTCAGGCACGCTCTTGGGAACTCCAAATAAAGCCTTGAAATTTCCCATAAAAAAGCCAAGATATTTGAATATAGCCAGACAGACCAGCATGACAACAAGATCACACACAAGATAGAACTTCTCGGATCTTTTGGTATATCCGGCACGCGACTCGTCTATCCTTATGGCAAACAGCCAACTCACCATTGTTTCACCAGCAAGCAGCAGAAGATACCTTGGCCCGCCCCACGCATAAAAAACCAGTGAAAATATAAGCAGCACTTTATTGCGTTTCTCCGGACTGACAGCAAAGTATACTATCAGGTTAGCTGTCAAAAATACAAATAAAAATATTAAGCTTGAAAAAACCATAATTATTCTCTCTTATCTTTAATCGGCTGTATTATACTTCAAATCAACCTTTAAAACAACATAAATAATATTTAAAGATCGACAACCTGTACCTCTCTCTCCTTCTCCACTCCATTGATAATAAAACTTACTCTTCCATTGCCAATCACTATATCTTCTTCCTCTGCACCTATATCAGTACATACACAGTTGATTACCTGCGTATTTATATCTGAATTGGAGAACATGAGCTTTGCTGTATGTTTGCCATTACCCATGGCGTAAGCATTTTTGCCCTGAGCTATAACCTTTACATATGCATAACGTATATTGATACTGGTCTCTCCCTGACTGCATCCAATTCCATAGCATTCATTTGCCCTCACATTCATGGTGATATTGAGATCCTGCATATGTACATTACAATGCTGTCCATACATGGTTCCTATGATCGAAGTAGTCGTGGAGGCACCTGATATCTTGCCTGATATATTGGAAATATCAATATCTGCACTTCCATTCCAGGAGCCGATCACCACGCTTCTTGCCACACCATTATAAATCTCCATATCACAATTCTCAATATGCAGTCTGCAGTCATTGTCTATACAGCCTATAACTACGCCTTCCTGGCCTCTCTGATCAATCTCATAGCGCCCATGATTTATATGTATCTCTCCACCCAGGCCTGATCCTATACCAATTCCCTTCATGCCCGTGGCTGATATGGCAAGCGTTCCATCCTGGTTAAATATCAGTTCCCCGTGTCGGGATGTCAGATCGTTTCCTATACCAAAGTATCTTCCGCCCGCAAGACTGATCCTGAGATCCCCGTCACCTGCAATTTCCAGTCTGGACGTTTCCGGGACCTGTATGCCACCGGTCCTGAACTCATTATCACCATTCAGGACTATTCTAACATCACAATTCTCACCAATCTTTATACATGGTATACCCTTTTCTCCACCCAGACTGACTCCATTCATCCTAAGCTCACCTCTGAAGCCATCTCCTATAGAAATAAGCATATAAGATCTGAATCCCGGTGTGCCCGTCATCTCTATGTATTTGTAGTCGTCACCGACTCTTCTGAAATCCAGTTCAGTATACTTGTTAAATGCCAGCTGAACCATAGATATCTCATTCTCATCTGTTATCACGTATGTTTTCTTACCATAGCGTGTCATCTCATTCTGATTATACTGAACTATCTCTGTAATAACGCGCTTATCTATCTCCTGTATAGCCTCAGCAGATGGTCTGGCAGTGTAATATCCCTGTATCAGATCTGCGCCAAGCCTTATAGCCTCCCGCAGTTCCACATCCAGTTCAACCCCCTCTGCCAGCGTTACTATGTCATTGTCATGTGCAAATTCTATTATATCCTTTACAAAATGCTGCTTCTGATGATCTTCATGTATGTTGGTGAGCAGCATCCTGTCTATCTTCACATACTTTGGCATGTATCTCAGCAGATTATTGACATTGGAATATCCTGCGCCATAATCATCTATAGCAGTCTCAACATTCATTCGGATATACTTGTCCTTGAGCCGTTCCAGTGTATTGTCATCAAGTTCTGCCTCCTCGGTGAACTCCACAACAATCTGACCACCATATCTCGCCAGCTTTTCCTCTATAGTTCTTGTGTCTTTCTCCGATAAGCGGCATCCCGGTATACTATTGAGGAATATCTTCCTTCCGGCCAGTTCATCCGACCGCTCATCTACAAGATCAAGAACGTTGAGGAATGTGGCGCGTTCAACATCATTGAGTCTTCCCAATCTCTCAGCACTCTGTATAAGATCCAATGGAGAGATATATGTATCACCTGCTGTTCTCATGAGAACCTCATATGCATATATCTGACCAGTTTTGGCATTCACAATAGGTTGGAAATTATATGTAAGCAGGTTATTATCCAGTACATCCGCAGTAATCCTGTCTCTTTCTATCTCTTCCCTTGTCAGCTCGGAATTTCTGCTCTTTTCTATATATTCCTGCATCTTTTCACTATTCTTACCGCTTATCAGTCTGTTGATATAATTATCAAATTCCTCTGTGCCTGTTATTGTCTGGATATCATACGCAGAACATACATCTATCGTAAACTGTTCCGCCCCCGACTTATTAAACTCCTCTGCTTTAACGGTCACCCGGTCTATTATATTCTGTGCATATGTTCTTCCGTCCCCATATATCTGAGAGGCAATTATAAATTCATCATTGCACATCCTCATACACACATCCATCTTGCTGATTGATGTGGATATCATATTGGCAAGAAGCTGTATTGCATCGTCACCTGTCTTCCTTCCCAGTCTTGCATTTATCCTGCCCAATCCTTTCATATCAATTGAAAGTATCAGGATCTGCCTTCCATTGTTGAGGGCATCATCGCACATACGCTGACAGCGTTGGAGAAATCCATTGTAATTGTAAACTCCTGTCAGGTCATCTCTTATCTGAGATGCATTAACCTTGTCCAGAAGCTTCTGCAGGCTTGCCTGCCTGTAGAAAGCTTCCATTCCTTGCATTACACGCTTCAGCCACTCACTGTACAGACTTGTAAATGCACATCCATCTGTGCAGCTTATCACCGCATATCCAAAACACCTGTCATCAAAATTGACAGGCGTAAATATATATGTCTCCGGATTATCTCTGTCCTGTTCCAGCTCCGGAATAAGTTCAGACACATCAAAACAATTATCAAAATCAATGGCATTGTCCCTGTCATCTCCTGATCTTTTGATGATCCTGTACATATTCTTGGTATACCCGATTCTGAGAGCATTTGACCCCATCATAACCTCTGGGACATTCCAATACTCGTTCATGCACAGACTGAACTTGTCAAATGTATTATCGAACCTGATATATTGAAATACTGTGTTATAAAAATCCCTGTAAGTTCTCTGCGTCAGAAGATCTTCCATCATGCTATTGTAATAAGACCCATAATTTTCCGGAGTCATATTCATATCCCAGGCAGTATAATTTCGTTTTGATCTATGTTCCCCACAATGCTCACATCCACAGCTTCTTCCTATATAAATTCTGGAATGACTGATCTTCTCCGTGATATCTCTTTTATTTACCCGGGCATCAATCAGCGAAACCGCATATCGTCCATCCTCATATGCCGGTATCTTAACAGATGTAAGAGGGACGATCCTCTCTTCATTCATATCTGCCGCATCATACCCCGTGACAGCAATCTGCTCAGGCACACTTATCCCCCTGCGTTCCAGTTCCGCCGCCACTCCAACTGCAATGTAGTCACTGGCACATACTATTGCATCCGGAAGTTCAGCACCTGACTCCACTATGTCAGCAGCGGTTACCTTCCCTGAATCATACCAGTTGTTGCCATATCTTATATTGCTCCCATCGGCATCTATCCCATGCTTTTTAAGGCTGTCAAGAAAGCCCTCTCTCTTGTATCGAGAGTTTGTATCATTCTTCCAGCCATCTACCATTATAAGGTTCCTGTATCCATGTACTTCTATAAGATGATCCGTTATAGCTTCCATGTTGCCGCGATGATCTATATTTAAACTGTCATATCCCTCCTGATGATCATCAATAACAAGCACCTGTCCATCATATTCATGCTTCAATCTCCACAGAAGTCCCTCTGCAGTACCGGGTGTTCTTATCCTGGCTGTAAACAACACCACCGCATCAAATTTCTGGAATTCCACAAGATTAAATATATTGGAATCTCCAACCTCACGAGTGTTTGTATCCTGACTCTTTAAATACATAGAGAACACGCACACGTCGTAATCCAATTCATACGCCTTCTCGAAAAACCCTGTAAGGAATCTTCCCTGCGTATACTCATCTGCCTGCGCAGTGAGAACAGCTATTCTCTTCCTTCTCATAACACATGCCCTTTACCCTTTTTATTTTACCCCCTGGGCAATAATACCTATAATTACTATAATTCTATCACGTTGTGTCGAAAGTGTATATATCTTATGCAAAAAATAACCGGTGGACAGGCATTTTGCCCATCCACCGGTTAAATCTGTTTTATTTTACTGTGATCAGATATTAGAACTCAGTATCAACGCACTCAAGTGCAGCAGCGATTACCTTGTCCATATCATAGTACTTGTACTGTCCAAGTCTTCCACCGAAGATCACATCCTTACGTGTATCAGCCAGCTCCTTGTACTTCTCGTACAGAGCATTGTTCTTGTCGTTGTTGACAGGATAGTATGGCTCTACTCCCGGCTTCCACTCAGCTGAGTACTCACGGCTGATAACTGTCTTTGGCTGCTTTCCAAACTCAAAGTGCTTATGCTCGATAATTCTTGTGTAAGGAACATCTCTGTGTGTATAGTTTACAACCGCATTTCCCTGATAATTCTCCTCATCAAGAACCTCTGTCTCAAATCTTACTGAACGATACTCAAGCGGACCATACTGGAATCCAAAGAACTCATCGATCATTCCTGTATATACTGTCTTGTCTGCAATATCTGCATTATCCTTGATAAACTCAAAATAATCTGTATCAGTCTTAACATCAGCACCCTCAAGCATTTTCTCGATGATCTGTGTGTATCCTCCCATTGGGATTCCCTGGAAACGGTCGTTGAAATAGTTGTTGTCATATATAAATCTCAGCGGAAGTCTCTTGATTATAAATGCAGGAAGCTCTGTACATGGTCTTCCCCACTGCTTCTCTGTGTAACCCTTAACGAGTTTCTCATACACATCTGTACCTGCAAGCTTGAGCGCCTGCTCCTCGAGATTCTTTGGCTCACCGATATTGAGATCAGCAATCTGCTTCTCAATGATCGCCTTTGCCTCAGACGGTTTCTTGATTCCCCACATCTTACTGAATGTGTTCATATTGAACGGGAGGTTGTACAGCTCGTCCTTATATGAAGCTACAGGGGAATTGATATAGTTATTGAACTCAGCAAACTGGTTCACGTACTCCCATATCTTCTTGTCTGATGTATGGAATATATGTGCTCCGTACTTGTGAACATTTATTCCCTCAATCTCCTCTGTGTAAATATTTCCTGCGATGTGCGAACGCTTGTCTATAACAAGACACTTCTTACCACGCTTGCCTGCCTCATACGCAAATACTGCACCAAAAAGTCCAGCTCCTACTATAAGATAATCATACTTTGCCATCTCTTTACTCCTTATCCTTTTTGTTTATTTGTCTGTTCTTACATCCTGTATATCATAAACGGTGTAACCGTGTACTTTCTTTGGCGAGAATAACGCATTCTCAAGCCATGCAAATGACTCTTTCTGCATCTGTCCAAGAAGTTCATCTGCTCTTGTGTAATCCAGTTTCTTCAGGCAGTTTGCATGTCTGCATATATCCTCCGGTTCCTGAAACAATCTGTTCTCCAGTTCCAGCGGTTTTAAAAGTGATACAAATCGCTGTGCCCCTCTTCTTGCATTTGAAAGTGTGAGGAACGGCTTTTTGTTTATTATGGAGAATATTGTTCCATGGAAGGAATCCGTCACCACCGACTGCGCATGGCTGAAATACCACAGCCATTCATATAATCCTATATGACCTTTGATAACTATATTGGCGCATCCGGAAAGTTTAAGCCTCGCGTATTTTTCATCCCACAACCATGGTGGCTCATCGAGAAGCAGAAGAATCTTCTTCTTCTTTGCTATGGATAACTGTTCCAGATATCTTCCGATCTCCTCATTTGTATCGAGGATATATGCGAGAATATAATTATTCTCATCTTTCATGGTGGATCTCTCCTCCAGCTTACGATACTCCTCAACCGGACATATCAACGTAGGATCAAGCACTTTGACCGCATCATTTACACCGAACAGCTCTGCACACGCCTGTTTGGAATAATCATCTCTCACTGACACATGATCAAACTTTCGCAGTTCCGCACCGCTTATGAGTTTTTCCTCCTCCGTGCCCTTATACTCTATTCCAAATGACGTTCCATATGCAATCCTTTTTCTGTACTCATCCACAAAATCCAGATAATACATCTGCTTGTATGGTCTGCTCAGCCATATGTTCCACAGCTGATCTGAACCTACTATAAATGAATCACATCTTGCATTGAGTGACGCCATATCCTTGAGATCTCGTCTGCGGCTCACATCATAATAATCTCTAGCCACCTGTATGTGTTTCTCACCCTCAGGCTTGATAGGGTTCTCTATCATGAGAACAGACAGATGATATTTTCTGGTGAGTATCTGATGTAGAGCATAGTATGTTGCCATACTTCCATAGTTTCTTCCATACCACAGACCTATGATTCCCACATCATAGCGCTTCTCATCTGCATATTTCACAACCTTGTCAAACGGCTGATAATCCATACAATTGTACAGCCATCTCCGGCTTGCCTTAGGAATGTTCATAAAACGGCCAAATCGGTTTCTGCCCTTCACCTTGGCAAAATCTATCTCCTGACAGAGCTTGCAGTCACCCTTGATCTCCTCAAGCATGTGTTCAGCTTTGGCCGTGTTGGTGAGCAGCATACTTGTTCCTTTGCCATCTGCGCACTGCTGACCAAATCTCCTTGCTGAGAACAGATCTCCCGCAGTAAAATCGCCCTGCCTTGGAGTCTGTGCAAACGGGCAGTCTCCACATATATCCTTGAGTGCTATGCTTCTGTGCATACACTTCTCATATGGATCCGCCAGGAAATTGGACGGTATATCTCTTCCATCTTTGAGATGCGCCTCCTGATTAAAACAGCTGTAACCGTATTTTTTTGTTCGGAAGCTGAAGTCTTTGACATTCTCCCTTCCGTAGACATCATCTATATATTTCTCAAATACCTTCTGGGATGGTGTTCCGTGACACACCACGTCCAGTGTCAAAAGCCCATCATATTTCTTATTTTCAAGAGCTCCTTTGAGACCTGCAACCTGACATGGACAGCCTGCAAACAGTACCTTTTCCCCATTTTCCAGAAGTTCCCTCACCCTGGTAAATGTGTCGCCGGTATCACTCTGTACATACTTGGTTCCACGTATCTTATCCAGATCATCCATGGTATTCACAATCGTATACTTGGTAGTCAGATCATCCATAAGCTGTGCGCCACACACGTAACCTCCATCTCGGATAACCTTCTCAGCTATGACACCAAATGCACCACCTGCAGTACTTTTACCCCTTGTGTCATCCTTTGCCATCACAGCATAACATCTTGGATTGGGATTGGTATCATACACAGGACTGAGCACAGGACATGCCCTCCGGCACTTTCCACAATTCACGCATTTGCTTCCATCTATCTCCGGAACAAGGAATCCATCTCTGTCATGGATCATCCTGATGGCGCCGTACTCGCACACATTTGCACACGCTCCACATCCGGAGCAATATTCTTTTTTCAGAGCAGCAACGCTTGCATATCCTCTGTCTGTGAACACATAGTCACGAGGATCTCTATCATTACCCATTTATTTCTCCTGCTTGTCCGTAATATCTCTAACTGAATATATTGACTTACTTGCATATACTTTCTCACTCTTTAACGCATTATCAAGCCAGTTCATAGAGAATTTTCTTATCTCATCAAGAGCAGCATTTGCCTCTGTGTAATCAAGTCCATCCAGAATATCCTCATGTTCTGTAACTGCCTTGTGGTTCTTGAATAATCTTCCATCAAGTCCCAGTGGCTCCAACAGAGATGTGAATCTCTCTGCTCCTCTCTTGGCATTTACCATTGTGAGGAAAGGCTTCTGGAATATAATGGAGAATATCGTACCATGGAATGAATCTGTCACGACTGCATTTGCATGGCTGTAATACCACATCCACTCATACAGATCGACCTCTCTCTTGATCTCCACGTTGCCCTTGCCTGTAAGTCCAAGTTTTTTAACATTTCCTTCGAACAGATGAGGTGGTTCATCAAGCAGAACTACCACTTTCTTGTTCTTGTCTATTGAAAGCTGTTCAAGTTTTGCACCGATCTCAGGATTTGGATCCAGGATATATGACAGTATATAATCACTCTCTGTCATATTCTGTGCTCTGTCTACCAGCGTCTGATACTCCTCAAACGGGCACAGAAGTGTAGGATCACATGTCTGTGCAACATTCTCAACGCCCCACTCTTCCGTGGCGATCTTTGCTGAAAGCCGGTCTCTGACAGATACGTGGTCAAACTCTCTGAGATAGTATGAATTGACCAGCTTTTCTGCTGCCGTTCCCTTGAACTCCTTACCAAATGAGGTTGCATATGAGATCTTCTTCTTGGTCTCATTTGCAAATCTCAGATAATATGTCTGCTTATACGGCCTGCTGAGTCCTATATTCCACAGCTGATCTGATCCTATGATAAAAGTATCACAGAACGCATTCAGCTTGCTCATATCCTGAAGAGAATACTTCTGGCTTACATCATAGAACTGACCTGCTATTGTTCTTGGATGTGTCTTGCTGTATCCTTCAGTTCCCTTTCCAGGTCCAAGCGGATTGTCGATCATAAGAACCGACAGATGGAACTGCTTCTTCAGCACCTGATGCAGCGCGTAGTATGTGGCCATACTTCCATAATTACGTCCATACCACAAACCTATGATTCCCACATCGAAACGTCTGGATATTGCATACTCGACCACCTTATCAAATGGCTGATAATCCATACAGTTGTAGAGCCATGTTCTGGCTTTTCTAGGTATTCTCATCTTATTTCTGAATCGGTTGCCGCCCTTGATCTCATCAAACGGAACCTCCTCACATACAACTGCCTTATCTTTTATCTTATCTATATACGCTCTTCCCTTGTCGTTGTTGGACAGAACGCAGCTCAGGCCCTTGTCATCATTAAGCCTTTTCTTGTATTCTGACTCACCCCAGAAGTCCCCTATAGTTATATCTCCCTGTCTTGGAGCCTCTGCAAATGGACAGTCCGCACACAGATCATTGACAGCCATACCTGTATGCATGGCAGTCTCAAATGAATCAAATCTTACAAATCTAGGCTTCTCCTCACCGTTCTTCAGATAAGCTATCTGAGAGAACGAAGAATATCCATACTCCTTTGTCCTGAACTTGAAATCAGCCAGATTCTCTATTCCATATGTGTCCTCAAGATACCTTCTGAATACCTTCTGTGGAGGGCCTCCATGACATATAAGATCTACTACTATCAAATTGTCATAATCCTTGCCCAGGAAATTCTTAAGTCCTGCAGCCTGACACGGACATCCCGTGAACATAACCAGCTTGCCATCATCGAGAAGCCTCTTGATATCCGTAAATGTATCCCTGGTGTCACTCTGAACATACTTTGAACCTCGAAGCTGTGGTATCTGGTCAATGTTGTCTATAATAACATGATTGACTGAGAAATCATCCATAAGCTTTACACCACACACGTAACCGCCGGCCTCTATGACCTCAGTAGCCAGAAGTGTGAATGCTCCACCAGACGAACTGTCCATTCTGGTCTCATCATCGGCCTTGATTATATGACAGTCCGGATGCGGATCGTTCTCATATTTTGTACTTATAACAGGGCACGCCTTCTTACACTTTCCACAATTTACACACTTTTCATGATCCACCTCAGGCACTATAAATCCCATATCATTGGTTTTCATAGTTATAGCACCAACCGGACAAGAACTCTTGCAGGCTCCGCAGCCACAGCAATGCATTGGATTAAGCATCTCTATGGTCGAAGCTTCCGGATGCGGAAATCTGACTGCTCTGAATTTTTCCTCTTCTTTTCTCTTCTTCTCTGCTTCCTTAGCTGCCACCTCTGCCGGTGAAAGTACTCTGCCCGCTTGCTTATCTGCCTCAGACAGCTTCATAACCGGCTTACCATCCGCACCGGTTATATACTGTCCGGCAAGCGCTCTTCCAGCAGCGCTCAGACGATTCTTTAAGCCTTTAATAGTAGCCATACCCTAAAGATACTCCTTCCAATTCATTATCTTCGTATTCTATATATGCAGATATTTCTCCCAGAAGCTCTGTGAAGTCATCTCTGCAAACTTGCTCTTATAAGCATTCTCAACCTGTACATGTGTATTCTTGTAAAGCTTTATTACTTTTCTGTATCTCTTGATCAGCGCAAAGCACTTCTTTCTATTGATCGTTCTTATAACTCCAATACCGGCCTTATCATTAACTGCTACCAATGTCTTCTTCATATAATTCTTGGCAGGCACGAAGAACCAGTCATAGGCTATGATCTGTGGTGTCTTCTTCAGGAACAGATTTGGAAGAAGATGTCCATTGATAGTCAGGACATACCATACTTTACGAAGCTTATTCATGCTTTCATACTTATATGGATCCGAAGGAAGATTTCCTGCGTATCCAAGTTCTGCCAGAGGCACAAGCTTTTCGTTTTTGGCATTGTGCTCCTTCAGGCTCTTCTCGCCATCCAGAGACATGATGTATTCAGGTCCCTTGAGGTAATCTTCTATAGAATCTATAAGCAGTTCTGCGTTGTTGTACGCAAATCTGGTTATATCCTTCCAGAACATAGTCTTAATACGTGCAAGGAAATCAACGTCCTGACATATTCCGCTGGCAGCCTGGATAACAAAGCTGTTCCTGTGTACCTGATAAAGCTCCATAGCTGCATTGAACTTGCCAGCAAATCCAACGTGCCATATACAGATACCATTGAGTGTGATAAATCCTGGCTTGTTTCTGAGCGAGAACTCGACATCATCGCCACGCACAAATACAGGAAGCGGAAGGCCTCTCTCCTTGATATGCTCAACAGGTATACAGCAATACCACCATCCGGCATATGCGTTGTCTACATCATAATTGTATCCCTCATTGGCAACGACATTATCTATCTTTCTCATGTCCATGGCACTCTTGACCGGACCGTATGAACCGTCTGCCCTGTGAACAAATCCCACATCCTCGTACTGTCTCTCTCTGATATCATAATCAAACATCGCACCACTGAGGAAACACTTTTTATACTCATCTTTGAGAAGTCTCAAAAGATAATATGTTCTGAACAAACTCTCAGGCATAACCATTACATCATCGTCCATAAGAAGCACATGTGTAGGCTGATCCTCCAATTTCAGGGCTTCTATCATTCCACGGGTAAAACCACCTGCTCCACCCACATTGTTATTCATGTATATCTTAAGATCTTCACTGTCAAGTTCTGCAGGGTCAAGCTCTCTGTCATTATCTATTACATGTACGAACATATGACCTTTGAGATCACTTCCATCATAGAGTACATGTTTCTTGATAAGTCCAATGTTTCTCTTGATATACTCCTGTTTTTTGAATGTTGTGGTAGCCAGAGATATCTTGACATCTCTTATTCTGTCTTCCTCTATCTCTGCTGAATAGTATCCTGAATAAATCTCGGTGTCTTCCAGCACATTCATTCTGAATCCTACCAGAGCCTTGTCGGATGCCGGAATGTCAATAACCACCTCAGTCACTTCATCACACTTATATACTCCTGAACCGAGTGAATTGTAACAAACATTCACTGATGCAGTGTATACTTCATATAAATCTACAGATACCTTACCCTTCATAGTAAGATGAAGCTTGAAATTTGTCACTCCTGTGTATCTTGCCCATCTGCTCACCTGAAGGCAATTATAATATGTCATAAAATTAACTCTGTTATACTTGTCAACTATATGGCAGTTCTTCTCCGAATCATATACAAATGGCATTCTGTGGTCTCTGCCTGTTGCACTGAACTCCGGATAATCTATCAGATTCATATCCATGCCCATCTGAAGCATGACATTCTGTAACTTTACGCTCTTTAACATCACGTTAATCCTCCTACGTTTTCGTACTCTGTTAGTCCCTTTGTAAAATTGTTATCAAACAGCTATTTAACAGCCGTATTTGCTGGATTCTTAGCCAGCAGGATCGGCTCGTCCGAGTCCATCTCCGTCTCAAAAGCATCGCACACCACATCCGAGTCACCTGTCATGATAATTCTCCCATGATCAAGCCACATCGCCTTCTGGCACTGTCTCCGTATGGCTCCCAGATTATGTGAAACATACAGCAATGTTGTTCCATTTCTCATCATAAGGGTCATCTTCTTACTGCATTTCTTTCGAAATTTCATATCTCCCACTGACAGGATCTCGTCCGCGATCAATATATCCGGATCAACCGCTGTAGCAATGGAGAATGCCAGTCTCGTCTTCATACCTGACGAAAAATTCTTGACCGGCGAATCAAGGAACTCCTGAAGTTCAGAAAATTCAACGATCTCATCAAACTTCGATTCAATAAATGCCTTTGAATATCCAAGCAGGGTTCCATTGAGATATATATTCTCCCTGGCAGTAAGCTGTGGGTCGATTCCCGCACCCAGCTCGATAAGTGCCGCCACGGTTCCTCCCACCTTAACGGTTCCCCTTGAAGGTTTCAATATTCTGCTGATAACCTTCAAAAGTGTTGACTTTCCAGCTCCATTGGTTCCGACAAATCCCCAGGATTCACCTCTCTTAACTTCCAGGTTGATATCCTGCAATGCTATAAACTCCTGAAACATCAGCTGTCTCGTGACCAGTCTGACAAAATATTCCTTCAGATTGTCCACTTTCAGGTTGTTCTTGTTAAACCTTATCATAACATCATGAATCTCTATAACATTGCTGTCATCATCCATCTCATCTATAAGATTCTGCATATTAGATGCATATACCTTGCTTATTTCAGTACTGTTTTCTATATTATTTTCATTGTTATTGTCTGCTGAACTCATTCAGGCACCTCCTATATATACAGAATAAATCTGTCCTGATTCTTCCTGAAGAAGAATACTCCGATAGCAAACATAAGCAGAGCATACAGACATCCAAGCCCTATGCTTGTCAGATCAGGAAGCTGACCTGTGTGCACCAGTGCTCTGAACTGCTTGATATATATATACAATGGATTGAAATAATCCAGCAATGTCTGAAGCCATGCAGGCAGCATACTTATAGGATAGAATATCGCAGAACAATACATCCACATAGTTGTCACGGCATTCCATATATATCTTGTATCTCTGAAGAATACATGGAGCTGTGCAAGGAAAAATCCCAGACCACAGGCAAACACAAACGCCTGTATGAATACGAATGGGAATAACAGCATCGTCCAGTAAAATGGCGATCTTGTAAACACAATTACTATAAGAAACGCTCCCAATGAGAACAGGTAGTCCACCAGTGAACTCACTATTTTGGAAAAAGGGAACATAAACTTCGATACATATGTCTTTTTAAGCAGTGATGTATTATCTGTTATACTTCCAAGAGCCTTTCCACACGCTCCTATGACAAACTCATACATGGTTCGCCCGGCAAACAGATATACAGGGAAATGCGGTATCGACCTGTTGAACATCTTTGAGAACACTATGACCATAACTATCATGATGAGCAATGGATTCAGTATACTCCACACATATCCCAGAAAACTTCTTCTATATTTGAGCTTGAGGTCTCTCGACACAAGCTGATTCAATAGATCCTTGTAATTGAACACTTCAAGGAAACTACCACTCTTAACTTTCATTGTTAATTAGTCCTCCATAGTCAATTCTAGTCAAAGCTCTTGTTGTGCCTTATCTTATTATACAGCCCCGAATTCAGCATTTTATTGTAACCGTTCAGTCCCACATGGGCAGCATTGAGAAGCTTTAAAATCTTATAATGCTTCATCGACATGTCTACAACATGCATGTCTTTTCTGGCTATATAACCCATAAGCTGATCTACCCTCGCAACACCTCGCTTTCTGTCCGAATCGCACAGCATGGAAGTAACCATAAAACTAAGTAAAAGTAAATGTATTTTCTTGTCACAGTACTCCAGTGCCCATGGATCTTCTATGCCTTTCCTGTCCTTGAGCATCTTCACAATGACCATCTTGGTGTGGTCAATCCTCTTCAACTGATTCTCCGCTGATACACTCTGCGATACATCGCCTATTCTATATTCATATATGAACAGATCGAGGGGCATAACTGCAGCGGCTTCACAGCAAGGATATGTGGCATACTCATGATCCTCGTAAAATACATTCTCAGCCAGCTTTACGCCCTTTTCTCTGTAAAAATCAGTCCTGTATGTGATTCCGTGGAATGTCAGGCTTCTGTCAAATTTCTTCCAGTCTGCCATTATCTCTTCCATAGTATATTCTCTTCCAAATTCATCCGGGAAACATCTCCAGTTCTTTATCTCTCCGGTTGTTATATTGATAGTGTGATGGCATGTCAGAATCACATCTGATTCTGCATCACTGAGTTTGTCCAGAAACTCAGGTATATTATCAGTGAGGAACCAGTCATCAGCATCGAGGACCTTCATGTATCTGCCCCTGGCCACAGAAGCCCCTACATTGATTGCAGAACCATGTCCTCCATTCTCTTTGTTGACAAGAGTAACACTGTCAGGATACCTGTCCGTATATTCCTGGCATATGCTCTCGCTCCCATCCGTGGATCCATCGTTGACCACTATAATATCTATCTCGTCCATTCTGTCCGGAACTATAAGAGAATCCAGACATTTTGCCAGATATGGCTTACTGTTATATGATGGAATTATAACGCTTAATATTTTATTATCACTCATTCTTTTGTCCCAACCTGTTCTCTTTGATTCCCTGAACGATCAACCTGAACGCCCTGAACCATGAAATATCTCCAAACTGATGTCTCTTTCTTACACTGTAGTATGCCGCATAGAGAAGTGCCGGCCAGTATCCCATAATATATCTGGTCGTATTGCCTCTGTTGACAAAAAACTCTGTATCATATCCTCTGAACCATGTCGATGTGGTCTGAGCAACATCGGCAATGATCAGCGGAACATAGTATATACACAGCCTCTTCTTCCTGCAGTCTGTAAGGAATTTAAATTCTTCCTCAGCCCCGTTGCCTGATCCTGCACCCATATTCTCGTCAAACCAGACATTGTTATCCACAAGGCTGCTCTTCTTAAATGATATCTGCCATGAAGCCACATGCATCAGGTCAAAATACCCAAGTTCCCTTGGCATATCCGAAAATCCCACAGGTCTGTTGCCAATATTAAATATTATGACATCTGCCTGAGGGAATTCCCTGTAGGCTTTCATAATGCCTTCTTCATAATTATCTACAAACAATTCGTCATCATCGCACAACAGACATATATCGGCCTGTGAGTTGCGTATGGCAAAATTTCTACTCTTGGTCAGCCCTGTATCATTCTGTGAAAATATCCTTACTTTATTGTTCCCATGCATATACTCTCTATATCCATCGTGGCCGCACTGGTTCACTATGATTGTATCTGAACTGATATGGGACCTTCCTATAATATCTTCATCACTGCCGAGATTCATACACGAAAGCAGTATCTCAAATTTCATATATCAAACACCTGTATTTTAGTCATATAACGCCTCAAAAAAAGCGTAAAATTAATAGAAAACGCAGAAAGCGTAGTTTACCTATTTATACAACTATTGATTTAAAAAGTCAATATAGTGAAAAAAAACACCGGTACATACACATGTATTTCTTACATTTAGTATGTACCGGCGTTTTCTATTTATGTGAAATTATAATTAATCATTGTATCCATTTGGATTCATCGACTGCCACTTCCATGAGTCAGCACACATCTCATCGATTCCGTACTGAGCCTCCCAGCCAAGCTCCTTCTTGGCAAGTGTCGCATCCGAATAGCATGTTGCAATATCTCCAGGACGTCTCTCCTTGATCACATATGGAACGTCATGTCCACATGCCTTGCTGAATGCCTTGATCACGTCGAGAACACTGTAACCATTTCCTGTTCCAAGGTTGTATACCTTAACTCCTGGATTCTCTTTGATCTTGTTGATGGCCTTTACATGTCCAACCGCAAGGTCTACTACGTGGATGTAATCTCTGACACCTGTACCATCCGGTGTGTCATAATCATTGCCAAATACACCAACGCTCTCAAGCTTTCCGATGGCAACCTGTGCAACGTACGGAAGAAGATTGTTAGGGATTCCCTTTGGATCCTCTCCAATAAGTCCGCTCTTATGAGCTCCGATTGGGTTGAAGTAACGGAGGAGAATAACATTCCACTCTGGATCTGCTGTATGGAGATCTGTGAGGATCTGCTCGATCATCCACTTTGTCCAGCCATATGGATTTGTAGGTGTTCCCTTTGGACACTCCTCTGTGATAGGAATAAATGCAGGATTGCCATATACTGTTGCTGATGATGAGAAGATGATGTTCTTGCATCCGTTCTTTCTCATAACCTCGCACAGATTGAGAGTTCCTGTGATATTGTTCTGATAGTACTCAAGCGGCTTTACAACCGACTCACCAACAGCCTTGAGTCCAGCAAAATGGATTACACAATCAGGCTTCTCGTCCGCAAATATCTTATCCATAGCTTCCTTGTCAAGGATATCTGCCTTATAGAATGTAAGTTCCTTTCCTGTGATCTCCTTGATCCTGTCAACTGCCTTCTCGCTGGCATTGTAGAGGTTATCAAGGATGACTACTTCATAACCTGCATTAAGCAACTCAACACATGTATGACTTCCTATATAACCTGCTCCGCCTGTTACCAAAATCTTCATAATGTTTTCCTCCTTTATGATACTGTGATTCATAGCCATCTGCCGGACTGCTGCGCCTATCTGGCAATGTTCCTATTTTGCGCAAATGTCAATCACCAGTTTATGAACATTTTTATTTTTGCACTTATGTTTCTCCAACACTATACCACCACATTCCGTTATGCACAATGAATTGTGATATTAATAAATATTAGTTATCTGCTGCTTTATTTTGCATTCACATAGTCTACAAATCTGAGGAATGCCGTCTTTCCAGCCTCATCTCTCTTATAAACGCCTGCACACTCAAGGATCCTGGTGAATACATCGCCGATCTCATCCTGAAGGATCTTGTGTACGTTGTCTGCATTTATGTCGTACTTTCCAATGAAAGTCTGTACCCAGTCGTAATGCTTTGCTATATTCTCGTGGGCCTTGATGTCTCCACCTGCCACAAGCACCTCTGCCAGCTCTTCCATCTCGCCCTTGAGTCTTGCAGGAAGGACCGCAAGTCCCATTACCTCGATGAGTCCGATGTTCTCCTTCTTGATGTTGTGGTACTGCTCCCATGGATGATAGAGGCCAAGTGGATGCTCCTCTGTGGTGATGTTGTTACGAAGGACTAAGTCCATCTCGTACTTGCCATCTCTCATTCTAGCGATCGGAGTGATCGTGTTGTGAGGCTCTCCGTCTGTCTCCGCAAATATGTACGCATCCTCATCTGTGTAGCCTCTCCATGCGCCGAGGATCTTGTCGGCAAGATCTATGATCCTGTCCGGATTCTCACCGTCAAGCCTGATGACTGACATTGGCCATTTTACGATTCCCGCCTCGACATCCTCATATCCGGCAAATGTAACCTTTGTCTCAACAGGTGCCTTTGTCATGGCAAATGTATAACGGCCGCCCTGGAAGTGATCGTGTGTGAGGATCGAACCTCCTACTATAGGAAGGTCTGCATTTGATCCCAGGAAATAGTGAGGGAACTGTCCCACAAATGAGAAGAGCTTCTGGAATGTTGCCTTCTCTATCTTCATAGGGATGTGCTGTCCGTTGAACACGATACAGTGCTCATTGTAGTATACATATGGAGAATACTGGAATCCCCACTTACTGCCATTTATCTCTATAGGGATGATTCTGTGATTCTCTCTTGCAGGATGATTTATTCTTCCGGCATATCCCTCGTTCTCCATACACAGCTGGCACTTTGGATATGATGACTGTGACATGGTCTTGGCAAGGGCGATCATCTTTGGATCCTTCTCAGGCTTTGAGAGGTTGATCGTGATGTCGATATCGCCGTACTCTGTAGGCTTTATCCACTTGATATCCCTTGCAACTCTGTATGTTCTGATATAATCTGTCGCTCTGCTGAGCTTGTAGTAGAAGTCTGTCGCCTCCTCTGGGGACTTTGCATACTTCTCTCTGAATGTCTTTATGATCTGGCTTGGCTTTGGAACCAGCGCATTCATGATCTTCGTGTCGAACAGATCTCTGAGGACAACTGAATCCTCTGCGATAAGTCCATTCTCAACTGCGTAATCCAGAATTCCCTTGAGACACTCCTCAAGTTTTTCCGGTGTATCTATAGCTGGCACCTCACCCGGCTCCTCGTAGCTGTCCTTCTTAAGCATCTCGAGGATGGTGTTGGTCGTATATATTCTATCTTCTTCCTCTATCAGCTCATTTGCAATTCCGTACTCAACGAGCTGCTTGATGTTTGTATCTATCATGATTGTAACCCTTCTTTCTCATTACTATCTCTACATTTCATTTCCCAAAACGAGGTGGGAACACCAGCCATGCAAAATTTGCCTTCGGCAAATGGCTGGTGCTACATCACAATTTCCCTTCGGAAAATTGTGACATCTACTCTACTACTTTGATTCCACCGTAAGGTCTTACCTTAAGGACATGGCATGCGCCCTCTCCGAAGATTGACTCGATGTTCTTCTTGTACTCAGCAACAGCCGCATTCTTGACAAATGCCTGGATTGTTCCGGCAAATCCGCCGCCGTGTACTCTGCACACACCGTTCTCGCCGATAAACTTCTCTGAGAAGCCAAGTGCTATTGATACATTCTGTGTGAGTGGATCCTTTGCGCTGTATATGTTCTGAAGAAGCTTGAATGATGAATCTCCGCTTCTCTTTATAACATCGAGAAAATGATCAAATTCCTGATTCTCAAGCGCTGCAACACCCTCTGCAACTCTGTCCTGCTCTGTGTAGAAGTGGAGTGCACGAAGGACTGCTCTGTCATTCACCTTTCCGCTTGCTCTCATCTCACCAACCTTGCTGATGAAATTCTCCTCTGAAACTCTGCTGAGGAGCTCCTCACCAAAATATTCTGCAACCTGCTTCATCTCTGCAGGGATCGCTGCGTAGTCGTCTGTGAGGTCTGCATGTGAACCCTTTGTGTCAACGATACACAGACTGTACTGATGAGCCTCGAAGTCAACCGGAACCTGCTTGATGACAGGATTTGCCTTGTCGAAGAAGTCGATATATATAAGTCCTCCGACTGCACATGCCATCTGATCCATAAGTCCGCATGGCTTGCCGAAGTATACGTTCTCTGCATACTGTCCGATCTTTGCAACATCTACAGATGATACCTTCATCTCATTGTAAAGGCCCGAAAGGATAGTTCCTATAAGGCTCTCAAACGCTGCCGATGATGACATTCCTGCTCCCATGAGCACATCGCTTGTCACAAATGCTGTGAAACCGCCAACCTTGAATCCGTAGTCTCTGATTCCTGCAACAACGCCCTTGATAAGCGCTGTTGTTGTTCCCTCAAGTGCAGGATCCTGCTCGATATCATTTACATTGATAACTTCCTTTGGCATATCGTCTGATACAAGCTCGATCACTCCATCCTCTCTAGGCGCAACTACTGCTATGGCGTCAAGGTTGATCGAAGTTGCAAGTACATGTCCGTTCTGATGGTCTGTGTGGTTTCCACATACCTCACTTCTTCCCGGAGCGCTATAAATTGCAACCTCCTGCTCTCCGAATAACTCAACAAACTTGTCAAGTGCCTTTACATATCTCTCCCTGTTGTATGGAATCATATCCTTATCGAGGTAGATCTGAGCAAGTTTCTCGTCAAATTCTCCACCTGATATTATCTTTTTTAATTCTTCAATCTTCTTCATTTTCTGTAACTCCACCTTTCTCCGTTTTTGTTATTTCCGTTATTTTTCCTTAATGTCCGTTCTTTTGTTGTCCATATTGCGCGTTTTTTCTGCGCTACGCCGTTGCGCTTCTTGCTTTGTGAATATAATTCTATAACAATATACAGATTTTGAACATGGCATAGCGTTGCAAATATATGTCCATTTGTTAGATTGTTTTTTTGATTTTGCTGCATTTTATATATAAAATTTCTTTATTCTATGGATAGAAACATTTCTTATATGGTATACTCGGAAGTAAATAGAAAACTGTACACTATTAATAAACATTTATATAGAAAGGATGTGTCATTATGCCTGCACCACAAAAACAGCCTGAGCTTATGAATATAGAACAGTACAATAATCTTCCCGAAGATTCACATGTAGAGGTATTCGACGGAGTCATCTACGATATGGCAAGTCCGTCAGAAGTCCATCAGACTATATCCATGGAGCTTTCCACCACAATAAACAACTATATTCGAAACAAAAAAGGCGGATGCAGAATTTTTCATGCACCATTTGACGTTGTTCTGTCCGAAGCTCCTCTGACAGTGGTGCAGCCCGACCTTATGGTGGTCTGTGACAGAGATAAGCTCGATGGCAGGAGATGTAATGGTGCACCCGACTTCGTAATAGAAATCGTTTCTCCTGGGAATCCGGCAGATGATTATATTCGAAAATTATATTATTACAAAAATGCCGGTGTCAGAGAATACTGGATCGTTGACCCAAGGAGAAATACTGTCACCGTTAATTATTTTGAGAAAAATCTTTTAAATATACAGTATTCATTTGACGCAGTAATAAAAGTGAATATATATGATGATCTGTATATAGATTTTGCCGAGATATCTTCAAGATTGTCAGATTGAAATGGCATCGACGGCATCTCACATCACGGAGCAATGCAAGAATACCAACAAAGCAAATTTTGCATGGCTGGTGTTCAATCAACTACGGAGTATACAAAATGGAAAATAAGATTGTTATGGAATTTCCCCAGGAAAATGACACAGACCTCTACCTGAATGTGTTTGGGCACTCGATAACAGAGCCTCTGCACAAGGCAGGTCCGGCGGTCAAGACCTTCTACCTCATACATTTTGTGCTGGAGGGAGAGGGCGACTTCTATGTGGGGAACGCACACTATCATCTGAAAAATGGCCAGGGATTTCTGATCGAGCCGGACACCCCTGCCACATATATATCAGACGAACACCATCCATGGAGGTATGTCTGGTTCGGATTCTCTGGCAGATGTGCCCAGGACACGCTGAGCAGTATTGGTCTGACACAGAACCAGCCTATATTCACCTGCGAGGATGGCGGCAAACTGAAAAAGTACGTGTTTGATATGCTTGCTCACAACACCTCGGATCACGCAGACCACTTCAGGCTCATGGGCATGCTCTACCTTGCCCTGTCCGTCATCGCAAATGCACAGAAGGACAAGCTTGAGACACCATCCGGAAACGCCTATGTGAATCACGCCATATCATACATACAGAACCACTACAGTATGCCGATGAAGGTTGAAGAGTTGTCGGACTACGTGGGCATCAACAGAAGCTATTTCTCTGATCTGTTCAAGCAGTACACCGGGATGAGCCCTGTGAAGTACCTGCAGAACTTCCGCATAACAAAAGCCCAGCATATGCTTACCATATCTGAGCTTTCTGTTGAGAGTATTGCATTTTCATGCGGCTACCAGTCCGCCGAAGCCTTTCACAAGATTTTCCGCAAGACCACCGGCTTGTCGCCAAACGCCTACCGGCAGGAAAAGCGCCAGAGAACGCTCTCAAGCCAGGAGACCGTAAATAACAACAGGCCGGATTATATCGTTACGGATGATGAACTATAGTATTATTTGTTTATTTTCACTTTCACTATTTTGCTCCATCCAGAGTATCTTGTCTTTCCTCCATAATTACTGCAGCTCCTAAGACGCACGTAATACGTCCGCCCTTTTTTCAGACTTCCCACAGTTTTTGCAACTGTTTTGCTGCTGCATGTTACAATTTTACCTTTGGCAAATGTTTTGTTTGATGCATATTGCATCTGCCATCTGGTTACACCTGTCATTTTCTTCCAGGATGCCTTAAGTTTTCTTCCTTTCACATTTGCTGCTTTCACAGACGGAGTACACAACCTGGCAATACTGACACCTCTGCTGACTGCAGCCTCCTTGTCTGAACCATTCAGCGTTATATATGCAGCTACTTTATATGTATATTTTCTGCCCTGATTGTTCTTGACTGCTGTATCAACATAAGACACTGTCCCCGCATTTGATATTCTCTTTACTCTGGTCCATTTTTTCGTTCCAACTGACTGTCTGTATACGATGTACCCTTTTACGCCGGCAGTTTTTTTCCACTTAACAGATATACCCGCAGACGTATTATTTACAGCCGACATAGTAACCGATCCCGCCGGCCCCACCTGTAACGTGTACGATTTTTTCAACGCCGGATTGTATGTTGGATACATGGTTACCGTAGCTATTCCATTCCTCAGGAACTTCAGTTCAGGCTGTCCTGTTTCCGATTCTGCAATTTCTATAATGCCCGGATCTGATGATTTGTAGATCATACTTATATCAATCGTATTATTGTAAGCATCATCCGACAGATCATAAGAAACAGTAAATGGTAATACCTGTCCTTTTCTGAAAGCAGCATCATATTCTGTGCTATAAGCACCGCTGTCATCCGACTTTCTCCAGTACGTGGTAAAGTCTGTCATTGTATATATTGATTTCGATTCTCCACATTTGCTGCATCTGAGGTCTACTTTTCCACTTTTGGTATCACATCCCTTTGTTACAAATGAATGACTACTTGTAACTTTTTTGACACTATGTGATGACAGCCTGCCTGAATTGATCTGATAAAATGCTATTTCATTATCTTTCCATGTATACCAGGTAATCCTGTCATTTGCCATGACAGGTTCACAGTCTGACAAATCACCTTCCATGCTATATACATCACCTACACGTCTGCCACTGCCATCTATCTTCGTATAATATACTTTAGAATCTCTGCCCCAGATGAGCACAAAGCTGTCGGATCCTGTCTTCACCAGGTGCGGAGTCTCCGAGTAACCGTCGGAGTAATTTGTAATATTATTAACCTTCACCGAACCAGATGAACGTGACACCGATGCCACATAGATATCTCTTCCATATGTAGCCCCATCACCTATATCCCGGCTTCCGGCTATAAGATATGAGCTTGATGACATCTCGAACCCACCAACTGTAGCCCCTGTATAATTGTCTCCAATTCCCCCATCAAAAGATATGACATCCGTTGCTTCGCAGTTCCACTCACGGAATCCATCCGAACCTATTGCTGAGGGATATTTTATCAGCACAATTGATCTTGGGTATGCATCTCCATGATCTACCGCAACTATCCGTCCGTTTTCCATATGTATAAACTGATTGAAAGAATGACTCACATATCCATATTCCGTGTTCATAACATCCGTAAATGAATCAATCACTTTCATAGTCTGCATATCTACCTGAATCGTAACATTTGCCTGATGATGATATCCATCACTCGTCTTATACATCTCATGGCATGTCCTGATCATCAGATATCTGCCAGATGAAGTCATTCTTGCAGAACCTGCATCAAATGGAATATATGTATTTGCACCTTTCAGTCCACAGGAACTGATTCTATTCCAATTCTTGTCATACTTGGTAATACGATATACCTCAACATTATCAGATTCGTCATAGTTGGTCTGTCCGGAGAGTACATAATAATAATCACCTGACTGGCAAAATCCTCCGAACATGTCAAGTTCTTTATTCACTGTCCTTCTGGACAGCAACTTGAAATTCTCATCATAATACTCTACAAGATAACCTGATCTGACTGCATTCGCCTGTAATCTCATATATCTGCCATTCTGATAAACAAGATATGATTTCACGGTATCTGACCAGGTGTAATAATCCTGATCACCAATATTGCTTCCCCCATATGTAGTGCACTCGCTCGTATCAGCTGCATATCCGTCCAGCATTCCATACCCGCACATTACAAGCACCAATACCATACATGCAATAATTTTTTTAACTGTATTCTTCCCCATTTGCTTCCCCTTTTCTTTTGTTATCTGCAACAATTTATCTTATAAAATTAGTCTGGTTACCACTCTCTGTGTCAGGGAGTGCCACGCCGGCTGCCTTGCCGGCTTCAAAGCATTTGAGCATCCATGCAAGGTTCCTTGCAAGATTCCTCATGGTCTGCATACCCTCTGCATCCTGCTCGGCCTCTCCAGGTACGCGTCCGTGTACAAGATTCCAGTATGTAGAGCCTGCAACAGGCATCTGCGATATACCAAAGTATTTGTTCAGTACATCAAAAGTTGCCGATGTACCGCCACGTCTTGCAACTGCCACTGATGCGCCCGGCTTATACTCAAACGCCTTCTTACCACTATAAAAAGCCCTGTCAAGGAATGATAATATTCTGCCACTTGGATGAGCATAGTATACAGGTGATCCAAATACGAATCCGTCAGCCTCTTTTGCCTTCTCCACAAATTCATTCACCTTGTCATCATCAAATATACAGCAGCCCTTTGCACCGCACTGGCCACAGCCTATACAGTCTCTTATCGGATCTGCTCCGATCTGGAATATCTCGTAATCTACGCCTTCCTTCTTAAGCTGTTCGCCTACCTCGTAAAGCGCGCGGTATGTATTGCCCTGTGACTTTGCACTTCCATTCAACATTAAAACCTTCATATCCAGTTCCTCCAATCATTATTAAGAAATAACCGCCACACACAATGCAGTTTCTCCTATATTATATATACACTTTATGATAACAATTTTCCAGTTATTTATCAGCGCCTGATCGATTTCCTGTACTCCATAGGAGACATGCCCTTTTCCTTCTTGAATACCCTGCTAAAGTAGAGTGGGTTGTCATATCCGACTATCCTGGCAATCTCAGTCATGTTATAATCCGAGCTTTCAAGCAGCATCTGGGCGTTGGCTAT
>JAQYAS010000078.1 GCA_029338615.1 Clostridiales bacterium | reverse complement strand
TGGTGGGAAAAGGCAGATGCCGGAGATGCTGGTGAAACTCGGCAAGGTGCTTCCGGCGACCATCATGGCGGTGCTCATAGTGTACTGTCTGAAGGGGGCGGTGGTGGCTCCGGTGGCAACTGGAATACCAAGTCTCGTTGGCGTTCTGGTGACAGGCGGGACATACAAATGGAGGCACAATACGCTTCTGAGTATCCTGCTGGGGACTGTGAGTTATATGGTGATGTTGCGCCTGGTATGAAAAAAAGAGGAGTGGAAAAATTCCATTCCTCTGAACCACTGTTTTTAGCAGTAATCTCTGCAATCGGATTGCGGATAATTTGTACGCAGAATCCCACTATTGAATGAATGTGCATAATTTGTTAGAATAGCTGTGTGTTTATGTCAGCAAAGCTGACCAGCGGCTCGCATCAGGATTCGTGAGCGAAACTTGAACGACGTAAGCATATATTTATAATATGAAGATATCATCGCAGTCGATTCTGCCTGGTCAGGTGATATTGGGAGATATTATTAGAAAGGATCTGAATAAGTAATGGATAGATCAGATAAACAGAGAATTGAGGGAATCGTGCAGAGGATACTGGATGATTTCGGCGATGACAGAGCCATCAACAAGACGGATCTGTGCAACGAACCGGATAAGACAGCCATTATCGATGTGATCGACAAACTCATGAAGATTCTGTATCCGGGTTACTACAGCGACAAGCTGTATAAGATATACAGTCTGAAGAACAACATGTCTGTTATCATAGAGGATGTAATATTCCATCTGAAGAAACAGATCATGATAGTTCTCAGGTATTGCAAAAAGTTTCCTGAGCTCACAGATGCTGAGCTTGAGGATAAGGCGATGGATATAACATATGAATTCATGGATAAGATACCTCAGATAAGAGACTATCTTGAGACGGATATCCAGGCGGCATTTGACGGAGATCCTGCTGCGGGCAGCAAGGATGAGGTCATACTTTCATACCCTGGACTTTATGCGATATCTGTATACCGCATGGCGCATGAGCTTTGTCTGCTGGATGTTCCGATGATACCCAGGATCATGACTGAGCACGCCCACAGCGTGACCGGAATAGACATTCATCCGGGTGCCACCATAGGAAAGTATTTCTTTATTGACCATGGTACTGGAATCGTTATCGGCGAGACGACTATTATCGGCGAGCATGTGAAGATATATCAGGGCGTGACACTTGGAGGACTCTCTACACAGGGAGGTCAGAAACTCAAGGGAGCCAAGAGACATCCAACCATCGGTGACAATGTAACCATCTATTCAGGCGCGTCCATCCTTGGAGGCGAGACTATCATCGAGGACAACGTTGTTGTGGGCGGTAATACATTTATCACCAACTCAGTAGAGAAGGATACAAGGGTTACTGCCAAGAAGCAGGAGCTTCAGTATAAAAATAACTAGAGGACATACAAATGAGTGACATACGAAAGATAGCGGTTCTGACCAGCGGAGGAGATGCTCCGGGCATGAATTCAGCTGTTAGGGCTGTGGTTGTATCAGCCATCAACAGTGGAATAGAGATAGTCGGCGTGATGCGTGGTTACGAGGGACTTATCGACTGGGAGACACAGCCACTTGGCTTGACGGACGTCAGGAACATAAATAATCAGGGTGGAACGATACTTTTCACCAGCAGAAGCGAGAGATTCCTACAGAAAGAATACCGCGAGCAAGCGGCAAAGAATCTGAGAGATCACGATATAGATGCGCTTGTTGCCATCGGCGGGGATGGAACACTCCGTGGAGCCATAGCATTTCAGGATGAGGGTATCAATACCATCTGCATCCCTGGAACAATAGACAGAGATGTGGCATGTTCTGAGTATACGCTGGGATTTGACACAGCGGCGAATACAGCCATGGAGGCTATCGACAGGATAAGAGATTCGTCGGTTTCTCATGGGAGATGCAGCGTCGTGGAAGTCATGGGACGAAAGAGAGGCTATATAGCACTCTGGGCAGGCATGGCGACGTCAGCTGATGCCATCATAATTCCTGAGAAATGGGATGGCGACTTTGACAGTATCGTAGATACGATAAAGGCAAAGCATGCTGACGGAAGAAACAGTTATCTTGTTGTAGTTGCTGAGGGCGTAACGGATGCACCGGAGCTTGCGCAGATGATCCTGGATAAGACAGGCATAGAATCAAGAGTGTCGGTGCTGGGGTACATACAGAGAGGCGGTCAGCCTACAGCAAAGGACAGGATGTACGGCTCGCTTATGGGGGCGTATGCTGTGGATGTACTTAAAAATGGCGGCACAAACCGCATGGTGGCTATCAAGAATGATATACTTATAGATTACGATATAAAAGAGGCTATAGATATACAGAACAATCAGCTTGATTCATTCCAGTATAAACTGAGTAAACTGCTGGCTGAGTAAGAGAGAAAAGGAGAAGGTTATGAAACAGGTAATATTAACAGGCGACCGTCCTACGGGCCGTCTTCATGTGGGACACTATGTAGGATCACTTAAGAGAAGAGTCGATCTTCAGAATTCGGGAAAGTATGATGAGATATACATCATGGTGGCTGACGCACAGGCGCTTACAGATAACGCAGAGCATCCAGAGAAGGTCAGACAGAACATTATGCAGGTTGCCCTTGATTATCTTGCCTGTGGCATAGATCCTGAGAAGTCTACAATATTCATCCAGTCTATGGTACCTGAGCTTACAGAGCTTACATTTTACTATATGAATCTTGTCACAGTTGCAAGAGTTCAGAGAAATCCGACCGTAAAGGCAGAGATCAAGATGAGAAATTTTGAGGCAAGTATTCCTGTTGGATTCTTCTGTTATCCTATCAGCCAGGCTGCAGACATAACAGCGTTCAAGGCTACAGAGGTTCCCGTTGGAGAGGATCAGATGCCTATGATCGAGCAGTGTAAGGAAATCGTTCACAAGTTCAATTCAGTATATGGAGAGACTCTTGTAGATCCGAAGATTGTCCTTCCGGACAACGAGGCATGTCTCAGACTCCCAGGTACAGATGGCAAGGCAAAGATGAGCAAATCTCTTGGAAACTGTATATATCTGTCTGAGGATCCTGCGGAGATCAAGAAGAAGGTTATGTCCATGTACACAGATCCAAACCACATACGTGTTGAAGATCCCGGACAGGTTGAGGGCAATTCAGTATTTACATATCTTGATGCATTCAGCAAGCCAGAGTATTTTGAGGAATTTCTTCCAGACTACAGTGGTATGGATGAACTCAAGGAGCACTACACCAGAGGTGGCCTCGGCGATGTAAAGGTCAAGAAATTCCTGAACAATGTTCTTCAGGCTGAGCTTGCGCCTATAAGGGAGCGCCGCCAGATGTGGGAGAAGAGACCACAGGATGTATACGACATCTTAAAGAGTGGCAGTGAGGTTGCCAGAGCAAAGGCAGCAGAGACACTTGCAGATGTGCGCCGTGCTATGAAGATTGACTATTTTGAGAACGACAATCTCTTCAAGTAAGAAATATTATAACTTTTAGCATGATTACATGTGCAAAAAGGATAAAATTCTCACTGAATGTCCTGAAAAGTGATATTGGGGACAGAACAAGGGAATTTTATCCTTTTTTTATGCAATTATATAAATAATCCGGATTTTTCCTTGCTGTGCTCCAGCTTGTCGAGAAGCTTGGCACAAGGTTTGGCAAGCAGCAGTCCGATGACCGCTGATATGGCAACATATATCAGAAGGGTTGCCAGGCATTTGCCGTAGGTGTGCTGATACATTCCGGCTACGCACTCCCTGAGGGCATTCATGCAGTATGAGAAAGGCATGAATTTGTACAGGTACTGATATACTGATGGGAGCACTTCCACAGGAAATGTTCCTCCGGCTCCCGCCACCTGGATGACCATGATCACCACGGCGATGGCCTCACCGATATTGCCAAATGCCACGGTGAGAGAGTAGATCAGAAATGTAAATACAAAGCTCGTCATCATGGCAGCAAGTGCAAATGCTATCGGGTGTTTGCACTGTATTTCTACGTAGAACAGATCGCCCATTACGGTTATGATGGTCTGGACCTGTCCGATGACGAAGAAGTTCAGATATCTTCCAAAAAATTTCTGGTATGGCTTCACCCCATCCAGCTCATCAGAATCCTTGACTTTTACATGGATAAGAGCCACAAGAATGAGAGCGCCAACCCATAGGGCAAGAACTGTATAGAAGGGGGCCATGGCTGATCCATAATTGGATATTGCATATATTTCAACCGTGTTCAGCTGGACAGGAGATGAAATAAAATCTACGATCAGCTGTGGGTTGTTTCTGATAGCAGATATTGCATTCTGATAAGTTTCGTTTGATGTGATCGCTGCAATATCATTATTTAGCTGATTGATGTCTGCTCTGAGGTTTTTGAGGTATGAGATAGTAGCTTTCACATTGCCAGTTCCCTCATCAAGCACAGACTGATAGTCATCCAGAGATTTATTGAGACTTTTAAAATCTCCGGATACGCCGCTTAGTATGGCTTTTGCGTTCTTAAGTGATGCCTTAATATTTGAAATTGTATCGTCAAGCTCAGAGGAAAGATCCCCAGTTATGAGTTCCTTAACTGTATTTATCTGTGCCTGACATTTTTCAATATTGGACTTTATTTCTGCTTTCAGTTTATCCATATCTTCCTGTGAAATTTGCGAATCATCTGCCAGTTTCTCAATGGATGTTTTCAGATTTTGAAAATCTTTTTTTGCTGCGCGGAATTCTGCTGAGTCTTTTTCCAATATATTTTCAAGTGCTCCAAATGTGTTTTCCTGAAGAATATCCAGAGATCCATATCCTTTGACATATGATGTGATATGATCTCCGGAATCTATGGAATCGGTGCTTTTTTTCAGATCATCCAGAGCGTTGTAAATAGTATTAAGACTTGTGACCATGAGGGATGATGCAGTATTAAGTACGCTGTCACCGATATCAATGCTGTCGCTGAGGCTGTCCAGGGTGTCTGAACCACTGCCAGCCATGTCCTCTATACCTGGGAGCAGCAGCTGGGTTGTGTCGATTGCTCCGGATGCTGATTCAGTGAGAAGAGAAAAAGTATTCATCATATATATGAAATTATCCAGATTCCCTGATATTTCCTGTAGTTTGGATTGTAGACCGGTTACGAGATCAGCACCATCCAGATTGTTACCGGATATATAGTCACCTGCGTCGGCAACAACCTCTGTGAGGGTGCTTATGATCTTGGTGTTTATCTCATTCTGGACTGTCGTCTTGACCTTTCCGGTTATCTTGGTGGCGATGGCGTTTTTCTTACTGTTTTCATAGTAGATAATATTGGGATTTACTATATTGCCATTCAGTATGCTGAGCATATCCTGTGTAAATGATGCCGGTATGGCGATTCCTGCATAGCAGTCTCCACTCTTGATAAGTTCCATGGCTTCGTCACTGGTATCTGGAAAGATCCAGTCTATTGTTTTATTGTTCTCAAGATTTTCAACAACCATATCACCAATTGTCAGCTGAATGCCGTTCATGGAGATACCCTCGTCCTCTGAAATTACAGCAACCTTCATAAGGGATGTTGCAGATTCGCCATACGGATCCCAGTTTGACATTATGTTAAACCAGGCATACAGCGATGGAATGATACAAAGTCCCATGACTATGGACAAGGCAACGACATTAGTGGTTATTCGTCTAAGGTCAGTGAGGTATACTTTCCATATGTTCTTCATTCTCGTTGACCTCCTTATCACTCATATTTTCATCATTGTTATAATTAATCTCGCTAACAGTATTGTTCGAATTTTGATCGGTTGTATCATCAATTGTAACAGCGGGCTTGATATTGTTCAGTAGTAGTTCAAGCCTCTGTCTTGGTGCGGTGACTTTTGAATACAATGTGTCAATGTCGATCAGGCTGTCGATGTCGTTTGTATCATCCTGAAGGGAATTGACCATTTCCTGTATCTTATAATCTGAATACTCCACATGTATCAGATAGGCAGCAATGATAAAAAGGCTGGCTATCCAGAGTACAAGAAATATGATCCTCGAGCTGTCAGTCAGGAACAGCAGAATAAGGAAGATCACTGGCACCGTAAATATGCATTTTACACCGGCCTTGATCTTCTGGATATTCTCTGCATGTTTTGTGTCTCTGTATTCCATAACCTTCTGTAAAACATAGTTTTCATCTGGTGCGTTGTTCATGCTTTGACCTCCTTACATCATTTCAGTGTCTTCCATACGTTTCTCAATAAAGTGCATGATGTGTATGAAAGGTTTCCTGATAACAAGTCCAATGAGCAGTGCTGCACCTATGAATATTGACAGTTCAGCCAGATATCTAAGCAGATCATAGTGATACAGACCACCAATACATTCTCTCATGGCATTTATTGCATAAGGAAATGGGAAGAATATGTACACCTGTCTGAAGAATGAAGGCAGAGCTTCTATAGGATACGTTCCTCCGCTTCCGGCAATCTGAAGAACCATGATAACAACTGCAAGAGCCTTGCCTATATCACCAAATGATATGGTGAGAGAGTATATAAGTATGGAAAATGTAAGGCCTGCAATTGCGCCGCTGAACCAGAACAAAAACGGATGAAGACACTGTATTTTCAATATATAAAGGTCTCCCAATATAATTATCAGAACCTGAAGCTGGGAAAGCAGGAAGAATATAAGATATCTTCCAAAAAACAGCTGATAAGGTTTGGCGTCCCTGAATTCATCATTGGATACATGGACTTTCATGAGGGATACCAGAATAGTCATTCCAACCCAGATTGCAAGAATACTGTAAAACGGTGACATGGAAGAGCCGTAATTGCTTATCTGATAAAAATAATTTTCCTGGACCATAACTGGTTTTGACAGGAATGATGCAAGGGCCTCGGAGTCACCATTTAAAAAAGCCATGATCATATCCATAACTTCGCTGTCAGCCGCTTTATTAATCTGATCAATTCCATCTGCGATCTTTGATCTCACATTTGTGATCAGGTCAGAGAGATCTGTGAGGGTTACATCCATGGATGATAATGTACTTTGGTATGTTTCAAATACACCGTTGACACCAGTGAGAGTATTGCCGACTGTATTTAGGAGATTACTCATGCTGGTAAGTGCATTCTTAATGTTGAGCATCACATTATCTATGGCAGGAATTATATCATTTGTTATTGATGAGTCAGCCCGGCTCAGTGCCTGATCCACATCGGCCAGCTTGGTCGTCAGTTCTTTCTGTGACATATTCAGGTCTGTTATATCAACGCTGTTGATGGAGTCAGAGGTTTGATCAGCTATACTTGAGATCTGTTCCTTAAGGTTGTCGATTTTTTCTATGGCATCCTTTACAGCGGGTTCATTTGCTATGTCCAGAGATTTAAGGTATGTCTGTAAGGTGTCCAGTTTTTTTGTAAGTGCATCGGCATCATTGTAAATAGCCTTGAGATCTGCTGCTGCATCGGCTGTATCTTCCTTGAGACGGGCAAGTCTCTCAGAGTTCTGGATAGCCTTGACATCTCCTGCAATGTCCTCAATCTGGGACTGCAAATTGTCTCTCAGGGTGTAATATGCAGAACCGGCTGTACCCATCTCCGATATGGTTTTGTTGATATCTGAATCTGCTGATGTGATGAGATCTTTTGCTTTTTTAGTCGCACTCTTGAGATCAGTGTTCTTATTCAGCGTATTATTTGCTGATATGATGGATGAGATCAGTTTCTGGTATGCTGCGAGATTGTCGTCCACAGTTTTAAGAGTCTTAATAAAGTCCGAACCGGTTAAAGCGTTTTTGAGATCGTTGTCTGAGTCGTCGATATCGGCAAGAAGTTTCTGAGATATGGTTTTGATATATGTTTCATTGATGCTGGTTTTGAGTGTTGATACAGCGGTGTCAGTGATCTTAGGTGCAACGGCATTCTTCTTTTCATTCTCATAATAAGTAAAACTTGGCTTGACAAAGTTGTTGGTAAGCGCGTTATACATATTGGAGGAAAAATCGGCGGAGATGACAATCGCAGCATAATATTCTCCAGATTTTACGCCATCCAGTGCCTTGGCCTCAGTATCAGGAAAGATCCAGCCAATGCTGGTCTGTTTTTTTAGTTTGTCGACGACAGACTGCCCCATGTTCACAGAGGTTCCATCATCCTGGGTATAGCCATCATCCAGATTTACAACGGCGATATTGATGTTGCCGGTATTGGCATATGGATCCCAGTTGGCATATATGTTAAACCATGCATACAGAGCAGGAAGAGCACATAGTCCAACGGCCAGGATAATTGTGAGAATACTTTTCTTTATACCAATCAGGTCATTTTTGAATATTTTTAACATTGTCTTCATAGTTTCCTAATCCTTTTATACATCATGTATCAGGTATATACCTGATACATGAGTGGTCTTATATCTACAGATCTTTGAAATGAAACTGCTTCTTTCCGGTTGCGTAGTCGTCAACGATCTGGCCGTGACCGTACAATTTGTATTTGTAAGTGACAAGACCTTCAAGGCCTACTGGACCTCTGGCATGGATCTTGCTGGTGCTTATTCCAACCTCTGCGCCAAATCCGTATCTGAACCCGTCGGCAAATCTGGTTGAGCAGTTCTGATATACTCCTGCAGAATCAACAAGCTGCATGAAGAGAGCGGCAGTGTCAGCGTTTTCTGTCACGATACAGTCTGTGTGGTGTGAACCAAAATGGTTGATGTGTGAGATCGCTTCCTGAACATCGTTTACGATCTTCACTGAGAGTATCAGATCGAGATACTCAGTGTTGAAATCGTCATCACCCATGATTTCACAGCTGGTTCGGCTGCCTGGCTGTCCGTGCATATTGCGTTCAGCCTGATTGATGATCTCAGCTGCTTCGGCGGTTCCGCGGAGCTTTACGCCGTGTTCCTTAAGTGCTTTCGCCATGACTGGAAGCATATCATTTGCCACATCTCTGTGGATGAGAAGAGTTTCCGTTGCATTGCAGGCAGCGGTGTACTGTGTCTTGGCGTCTATGATGATAGGTATTGCCTTCTCTATATCTGCGTCCTTGTCTATGTATGTGTGGCATATTCCGTCCGCATGTCCCATGACAGGAATCTTGGTGTTGTTCATGATGTATTGCACAAATGCATTTGAGCCTCTTGGTATGAGCAGATCCACAGATTTGTTGCATGACAGAAGCTCATCAATCTCATTGTGCTGGCTTGCCTGGAGCATACAGCCCTCAGGTGCACCGTTGGCAACTGCTGTGCTGTAGATCACATCGAAGAGAGCTTTGTTGGTGTTGGCAGTTTCCTTGCCACCCTTGAGTACAGCACAGTTACCGCTCTTTATGCACAGTGATGATATCTGAACAAGTGCGTCTGGTCTAGCTTCGAATATAATACCGATGACACCGATCGGACATGTCACCCTCTGGAGCACAAGTCCTTCGTCGAGCTCTCTCTTGAGCTGGGTCTGTCCAACCGGATCAGGTAGTTTTATGAGTTCATCGATGCCATTTGTTACATCGGCAAGCTTGTGCTCGTCAAACTTGAGTCTCTTCTTGACTGAGGCGGCAATCCCGTTCTCATCGGCAGCCGCCATATCCTTTGCATTTGCTGCAAATATCGCATCCTTATGTGCGATGATGGCGTTCTTTACATGTGCTAGTATATTGTTTCTTGTATCCTCTGAAAGTGCAGCCATTTTGTAGCTGTCGGCCTTCATGATGCTTGTAGCTTCCTGCATGTTCATAGATATATCTCCTTTATAAAAGTTGTTTGTGATTCTTTGTCTTTCAATATGTAATTATTGATATCAAGTGGACTGCATATGGTTTATTTGCAGGCCACAAGAGAATATAATCCACTTAATATTACCACAAGTTGGAATCAATGACCACAGGAAAGGGGAGATGTAAGGTTGTCAAAGGAAGGTTATTATACACATTTTTTACTTTTTCAGATAAATTAAAGCGAAAGTATACATACTATTTAGTTTTTGTACCTTTTATAAAAAGACAAGCTGAAAAGAGATAAATATTTTCTCTATAGCAAGAGAAATATAGATAGGGAAATATAAAAAGTCATTACATAATATGTTCAATCTATATAGGAATAATAAAACCGTTATAGATGATTGACATATTATGTAATGACCTTTTATATGGTGTTATTGTATTTACAAACTACTCAAAATTAGCAGCTGATCACGACAAAGCTCTGTGCCGGAAGAGTGATCACTCCGTCAGCGACACTCGGCTGGGTGCTGTTTATTGCTATAGAATAGATAACCTTTGCTTCACCTGTCAGCTCAGCAAGCTTTCTTGACTGGGTATCTGTGTTCTTAGGGTTCACTGCAAGGAGCAGATTTCCTCTCTTATATACAAGTGGCTTTCTGCTGATGATCTCAAGGTTACTCTTGTCAAGCAGATCGGCCTGTGAATGTCTGAGAGCAGTGAGAGACTTCACTGTATTGAGCAGTGAGTTCTGGTCTGCCTCGGAAGCCTCAACATTTGCAGCGTCGCCTGCTGGATCAACCGGCAGGTAGAGTTTGTCGGCAGGCGCTGATGAGAAGCCCATGTTGGTGCCGCTTGTCCACTGCATAGGAGTTCTTGAACCGGTTCTTGTAAATCCGCCCTCCTTGCTTGCCATGCTTCTGAATTTCATAGCAATCTCATCGCCGTAGTAGATGAATGGATTGCCGGGCATGGTCATGAAGAATGCATAGGCAAGCTTTAACTCATCCTCAGAGAGTCCGTAGCTGATACGTGTAGTGTCGTGATTTCCTGTGATGAGGGCTATAGCCCCCTTGTCCTTTATCTGCTCGTATCTTCCCATGTATTCATCGATAAAGTGGTCGCATGTTCCCTTACTGTCAGCCTTGAAGAAGCTGTTGTTCTCCATGCTGTCGTCAAGAGACTCAGGAAGAGATGCAAATGCATTCAGGTGAGCTTCGTAATCTCTTACCAGAGAGTTATATCCGTTGCCCATCCAGTCAAGATAGAAGTCCATGTCGAAGCCGGCCTTGATTGACTGTTCAGCCCTTCCCCACTCAGATACAAATGCTGACTCAGGGTACTCAGCGTGTATATCGCCGAGAATGTCCTGCCATACGGCAATTGTTCCGCTCTTGTTCGCATCATCATGCTTTACAAGAGAATCTGCCATGTCGACACGGAATCCATCGCAGCCCTTGTCAAGCCAGAAACGGCATACATCCTTCATAGCCTCTCTTGTTGCGATACATGCAGGATCGTACATGCTCTTGTGCCATCTCTCAGTTGGGTTCAGAACGCCATAGTTGAGAGCCGGCTGGCACTTGAAGAAGTTGACGATGTAGGCACCGTTTCTTGGTGATTCTCCTGCGATGTAGTTGAGACCTGCACCGCCACAGAGCCATCCATCAGTCCACATATATCTATCTGAGTATTCATTTTGCTCAGCTTTT
>JAQYAS010000077.1 GCA_029338615.1 Clostridiales bacterium | reverse complement strand
TATACAGAAATATCTCAAGATGATACAGCTGCTTCTCGGTGGTATAGGAATGATAGCCCTTGTGGTAGCCGTCATTGGAATAAGTAATACCATGACAACATCGGTATTTGACAGGATAAACGAGATAGGTATATTGAAAGTCCTTGGCTGTGACATAGACGAACTCAGACTACTGTTTCTGATGGAGGCGGCTGTGATAGGACTCGCGGGTGGAATACTCGGAGTGTTGTCCTCATATGGCGTAAGATTGGTGGTGAATAAAGCCGCCGTCTCCATGTTCAACCTTGCAAAAGGAACCCAGATAGCCATGATCCCATGGTGGCTTGCACTGGCCGGGGTCCTCGGCTCCGTGGTTCTCGGAGTGGCAGCAGGCTATTTCCCAGCAAGATGGGCCTCAAAACTCCGACCGATAGACGCCGTGACGAGGAGCTAATATGGCGCAAAAAAAGAGATAATTCGCATCAGAGTGTGAATTATCTCTTTTTCTTTATATTTCTATATCCACGAACAGAAAAGTCCTCAAAAAAAGTAAATCAGCCCGTCCTCTGTAATGATATGGGCCATCGATAGCGAAGACGCCTGATCTTTGACGCTTCTTGCCGAGACGGAGGCGGCAGTGCCCTTATCGCCGCCGGAGCCGAGTGCAGATAGAAGCAAGTCAAAGTTCAGGAAGTCGAGTGTGATGGAACATATTATTACATAGTACGGGCTTCACTATCTCAAAGGACTTTTCGTCCGTCCTTATTTTCTGTTGGCTCTGTAACGCAGAGTGTGGTCAAGAATCTTCTTACGGATTCTGAATGACTTTGGTGTGATCTCAAGGAGCTCATCTGTGTCGATAAAGTCAAGTGCCTGCTCAAGACTCATGATCTTTGGAGGTGAAAGCTTGAGTGCATCATCAGCTCCTGAAGAACGGGTGTTGGTGAGCTGCTTCTTCTTGCAGACATTAACCTCGATGTCCTCAGCACGAGGATTCTCACCGACAACCATACCGGCATAAACCTGCTCGCCAGGTCCGATGAACAGAGTACCACGTTCCTGTGCATTGAACAGACCGTATGTGATAGAAGTACCTGACTCATATGCGATAAGAGAACCCTTGGAACGATAGTTCATATCACCCTTGTATGGGAGATACTCGTCAAATATTGTGTTGATGATACCGGTACCCTTGGTAGCTGTCATGAAGTCGCCACGGAATCCGATAAGTCCACGGGATGGAACAGAGAACTCAAGTCTGGTAGTTCCATTTCCTGTAGGGGCCATTCCCTGAAGTTCGCCCTTTCTCTGGTTCAGCATATTGATGATAGTTCCTGAGAATTCATCTGGCACATCTATATAGGCAATCTCAAATGGTTCAAGTTTCTTGCCGCGTTCATCCTCTTTATAGATAACTTCGGCCTTGCTGACTGCGAACTCAAAGCCCTCACGTCTCATGTTCTCGATAAGTACCGAGAGATGAAGCTCACCACGACCGGAGACCTTGAATGCCTCAGTTGTGTCTGTTTCCTCAACTCTGAGGCTGACGTCTGTGTTCAGCTCACGGAAGAGTCTGTCACGGAGGTGCCTTGAAGTTACAAATTTACCTTCCTTGCCAGCGAGAGGAGAGTCATTTACCATAAATGTCATGGATATAGTTGGCTCAGAGATCTTCTGGAAAGGAATTGGATCAGGATTCTCAGGGGAGCAGAGTGTATCACCAATCTGTACATCTGCGATACCTGATACTGCAACGATAGAACCAATCTGTGCTTCCTTGACCTCTATCTTGTTAAGTCCTTCATACTCGAAAAGCTTTCCGATACGAACCTTCTCAAGCTTGTCAGGGTCATGCTCGTTTACGATGACGAGATCCTCATTTATCTTGAGGACACCGTTGTCGACTTTGCCGACACCGATACGTCCAACGTACTCGTTGTAGTCGATGGTGCTGACAAGCATCTGTACACCTGCATCAGGATCACCTGTAGGGGCAGGAATGTAATCAATGATAGTGTCGAACAGAGGCTTCATGTCTGTACCCGGCGCAGATGAGTCAAGGGTTGCATATCCAGACTTTGCGGAAGCAAATACAAATGGACAGTCAAGCTGATCTTCATTTGCATCAAGCTCGATGAGAAGCTCAAGAACTTCGTCAACGACCTCATCAGGGCGTGCCTCCGGACGATCACATTTATTTACACATACGATAACTGCAAGATTAAGCTCAAGAGCTTTCTTCAGAACGAACTTAGTCTGTGGCATAGGTCCCTCAAATGCGTCAACAACGAGGATTACGCCGTTTACCATCTTCAGAACTCGCTCGACCTCACCGCCGAAGTCGGCATGACCCGGAGTATCAATGATGTTGATCTTGGTGTTCCCATATGTTACGGCAGTGTTCTTGGAGAGGATAGTGATACCTCTTTCACGCTCGATATCGTTGGAATCCATGACACGCTCAGCGACCTCCTGGTTGTCACGGAATACACCGCTCTGCTTTAAGAGCTCGTCTACAAGTGTTGTCTTACCATGGTCAACGTGGGCGATGATAGCCACATTTCTGATATCATCTCTTGTTATCTTCATAATATTCACTCTTTCTTTATATATTAGTCTACTTTACAACGTCTAACATTCTAGCATAGTGAAAAAACCAATGCAATAATTTATTTTGCAGCCGCCTTAAGAAGCATCTCTTTAAGTTCGTCTGGTGAGAACTTGTAATGTGAGTTGCAGAACTGGCAGTTGACCTCTATAGGTTCGCCCTCCTCAAGGAGACTTGCGATCTCTTTCTTCCCGAGGCTGAGTACCGCATTGTAGTATCTCTCCTTGCTGCAGTTGCAGTGCCACTCTGTAGGGAGTTCATCCGTCACGACCACATCATATCCCTCAAATACATCCTTGATGATGTCGAGAGGAGTCTTGCCTTCATCAAGTAAACTTGTGATGGATGAGAACTCGTTCAGTCTCTTTTCGAGAACGTCGATGAGTTCATCCGATGCAAATGGCATGAGCTGGATGATGAATCCGCCAGCCTGTTTTACTGTGTTGTCTTTCTCCATAAGTACGCCAAGGGCAACAGAAGTAGGGATCTGCTCTGATGTTGCAAAGTAATATGTCAGATCCTCGGCGATCTCACCTGATACGAGCTGTGTCTGACCGACATAAGGCTCCTTGAGGCCTATATCCTTGATGACTGACAGAACACCCAGATCGAGGGCTTTTGCAACGTCCAGCTTGCCCTTGTCATTTGCGTGAAGTATCACATTGGGATTGTTGACATAGCCTTTGACTCTGGAGTGTGCATCTGCAGTTACGGTCAGTCCGCCTATCGGACCATTGCACTGGATCTGAAGTGTAAGTACATCGGATTCATTCTTGCACTGTGCGCCCATAAGTGCGCCTGCTGTGAGCAGTCTTCCAAGTGCAGCCGTTGCCACAGGGCTTGTGTTGTGGATGCTTCTTGCCGTCTCAACTATGTCTCTGGTTGTGCCGGCAAAGAATCTTACCTGGTTGTCCGCCGCCATACCTCTTATTATATGATCACTCATGGTAAATACCTCTCTATTTATATAATCTGTTACATATCTGTGATAATCTCCACTATTCTATAATATAGTAAGAAATAAGACAACCCTGTATTTCCTAATATATACAGGGTTGTCTGGACTATTCATAATGTTTGTTCGACTGATGTGTTTCGCGTGCTATCACATATACCCTTTCACTTGAATCGGTGGCGGGTTCAAATGTAAATGCGTCATACATGGCGACAAGCTCCATTCCGGAATCACTTACACATTTCCGCATATCATCCAAAGTCAGTCCCCTTTGATAGTGAAATTCCTGGAATTTTCTGTAAAGTGGGGCGTTATCAGAATCATCAGCTTCCGGAATGAACAGGCTTAATGTCAGCTCATTGATGTCGGTTTCTGCATCATAGTAGTTATCCCATATGAAGCTCACATCATCCCTGTCCTCGGCTATGGTGCTGTCAGCTACTACGTCCCTAAAGTAATGTCGTGTCTTGAAGTCGCAGACAAATATGCCCCTTGATTCAAGATAGTTATTTGCCAGCCTGAATACATGTGTGATATCTGAAAGCTCAGTGAGATAGTTGATGCTGTCGCACACACATACTATCGCATTCACCGTGCCAAACAGCTCAAACTCCCTCATGTCCTGCATGAGATAGAGTATAGATTCGTGACTTGTATCGAGCTTTTTTTCATTTGCAACCTCAAGCATCTCGTATGAATTGTCAATGCCAATCATGTCGTATCCGGCATCGGCAAGCCTCTCAGTGATCTCTCCGGTTCCACAGCCAAGTTCACAGACCAGACCTTTATTGACTCCGTATTTTTGTAAAACTTCTATTATATATGTGCACCAGTCGTCATAAGGAATATTGTCCATCAATTCATCGTAGACGCTGGCAAACACTTCATATGCGCTCATATCAGCCTCCGGTAATTATAAAACATATCATCTGACTTTTTTTACAACGACACCCTTTCGAACAGAATATACATGTCCTTTATATTTCTTCAGTCCTGTAAATTTGGTATAGACTGCGCCGTTCTTTATATAATATGTTTTTTTGTTATATTTGACGAGAGCAGTCGTCTTGCTGCTCCAGATACCATTCTTAATGTAATATTTCTTTTTGTTCAGTTCCGTAATAAGGGTTTTCCTGAATATGGTACCATTCTTTACATAGTAGTATCTGTTTTTGTATTTTACAAGGGCTCTTGTTCTGCAGATAGTGCCATTCTTTACAAAGTAGTATTTATTTTTGTATTTTACAAGAGTTTTGTCGTTGCACTTAATGCCGTTTTTGAAATAAGTTAAGACTCCTTTTACATTCCTGAGCCCGGTAAAGTTTACGATCTTGCCGTACGCATCCCTGATACATGTTTTTCCGTTGGATTTACTTATGTAGCGTCCATCTGATTCAAGGGCAATAAAACTGATTTTGTTTTCTTTTGCATATTTCTCCGTGGTGCTGCCCGAATAGCCAACAAGGGTACAACCCGATGCCACATTATTGCCGAACGCCACGTCCTTTGAAAGAACAATGACTCTGCAGGAGTCGTCGTAGAATGCATAGTCAGCTATGGTTTTGACCGACTTTGGAATTGTTATTGACGAAAGTGAAAGACAATCGCCAAATGCGCCTACACCAATAGCGGTCACTGTATCCGGAATAGATACTGATGAGATTGATGAACTGTAATAGAAGCAGTAATCTCCAATAGTGGTAACCCCACGAGGTATATTGACCTTGTTCTTGCCATTTGGAACCGTGTAGATGGTCCTGCCATCTTTTGTATACAGGATGCCATCTATGGTTTTATAGTATTTGTTGGCACTGTCCACATAAAGATTCTTGAGCTTTCCTGTTCCGGCAAATGCAATATTTGATATATATGATACGCTGGAAGGGATGGATATTGATGTGATGGAATCGCAGTTTGCCGAGTAGTAAAATACGTTTTGGTTCTCCTCACCAATTGCAGTGATGCCTTCTGGAATGACTATATCATCGTCAAAGCCGTCATATTGGTAGAGTACGCCGTCGTAGTCAGAAAATGCTGTCGTTTCGTGCAGGTCACGGATTCTTGGGGCATCACCGTCATATCCGGCATCTGCTATGTACAGTTTGCCGTCACACAGGGCAACGACATTCCTGTGTCCACTTCCGGCACCAGGATCCCTGTTAGCTATGCGCACATGATTTTTGATTCCAACCAGATCACAGAGGCTCATGATAAGATCGCAGCTTGCCCAGCAGTCACCACCGCCGGATATTATCATGGACATTCCAGAAGAATAATATGGGCTGTAGTTGTATGTGTCTGCCACATAATTGGTTATAGCCTCAAGCTTCTGGTATTCTGTCATGGAATCTGAGATATTTTTGGCAATGAAATCTTTCTGGACTTCGTCTGTATATTGGTGAGCATAATTCACAACATTGAACGTTATATCTTTTGTCTTCTCACCATTTGAGATTCTTACAACAGACTTGCCCGTTATGTATTCATATGTTTTGGTAGCTCCATCCATAGGAAATGATGAACCAAAACCATTCAGCCAGTACCATACTTCACAATTAGGCTCAACAAGACCTGAGTCAGAGACTTTTACAGAATCGCCACTTATGACCTCGTATGTCAAAGTACCGGTGAGACCGTATTTGCCCAGCTGATAGCACTGGTTATAGGACTCAGGTATAGTCAGCATATCTGCGTATGACGAGTCAAGAACATATAAACTGATATTTGTCTGAGTGGATGCTGTATCTGCCAGGTCTGCAGAAAACTCTCTTTCAATCTCATTCAGAGAAATGCAGTCCGGCTCGTCGGAAACCGTTGATTCAGATGTGCCGCTGTTATAACCGGAAGGCGCATCATAAGAGTCCCATGCGAATGCCGGGATAGATCCGGTCAGTGTGATAGCTGCCGCAAATGAAGCAACGGCAAGAAAAGATAATCCTTTTTTCATATGTGTATACCCCCATATCTCGTAAAAAAACTTGTCAGCTACTTGTGAATTTCCATAATTCACATATAATATATTGTAGCATAAGGAAAAAATATGAGCAATTAAAGAAGGAAGAAAGAGGACAAACAGAGATGGAATACTGGGATATTTACGATGCGAACAAGCAGCCAACGGGTCGTACTATGAAGAGAAATGACTGGAATATGAAGCCGGGGGATTATCACCTCACAGTACTTGGCGTGCTCCAGAACAGACAGGGGAAGTATCTTATTACCAAGCGTGTCATGACAAAGGCATGGGCAGCAGGCTGGTGGGAGGTATCCGGCGGCGGAGTGCAGGCGGGAGAGTCATCCATAGAGGCTGTCAGAAGAGAGGTACTTGAGGAGACCGGAATTGATGTGAGTGACTTCGATGGAGGTCTGCAGTTTACATATAGAAGAGATAACCCGGATGAGAAGGACAATTATTTTGTGGATGTATATAAGTTTACCGGAGATTTTTCGGAAACTGACGTGAGACCTCAGGAGGCGGAGACTGATGGTTTCAAGCTGGCAACTCTGGATGAGATAAAGGAGTATGCAGAGCAGGGGATATTCCTTCACTATGATAGTATCAGGAAAGTATTTGAATAAGCCTGTCTGCTTATACTAAAAAACAGTTTGAAAAACACAGCATATATGCTAATATAGTTAAGATTAGAGAGAAAAATCAATTTCAAGGAGGCATTTTCAAAAATGGCTGAGACATACAACCACAAAGTCGTTGAAGGAAAGTGGCAGAAGGTCTGGGATGACAACAAGGCATTTGCTGCTACAGATGATTATTCAAAACCAAAGTATTATGCGTTAGTTGAGTTCCCATACCCATCAGGACAGGGACTTCACGTAGGTCACCCAAGACCATACACAGCGCTGGATATAGTAGCAAGAAAGAGAAGAATGCAGGGCTATAACGTTCTGTATCCAATGGGATGGGATGCATTTGGTCTCCCAACAGAGAACTATGCGATCAAGAACAAGATCCATCCAAAGGAAGTAACCAAGACCAATGTTGCAAGATTCAAGAAACAGCTCCACTCACTTGGCTACTCATTCGACTGGGACAGAGAGATCAACACAACTGATCCTGAGTACTACAAGTGGACACAGTGGATATTCCTCAAGCTTTTCAAGGCTGGTCTCGCATACAAGAAGGAGATGCCTATCAACTGGTGTACATCATGTAAGGTCGGTCTTGCAAATGAGGAGGTTGTCAACGGCGTATGTGAGCGTTGCGGCAGCGAGGTTGTCCGCAAGGTTAAGTCGGAGTGGATGCTCAAGATCACAGATTACGCAGACAAGCTCATCGAGGGTCTTGACGGCGTGGATTACATCGAGCGTGTAAAGGTCTCACAGAAGAACTGGATCGGACGTTCAACAGGAGCTGAGGTTGATTTCTCAGTAAAGGGCAAAGAGGACAAGCTCCGCATATATACAACAAGATGTGATACATTGTTCGGAGTAACATACATGGTAGTTTCACCGGAGCATCCAATCCTTGACAAGTACAAGGACGAGATCGGCAACTGGTCAGACATCGAGGCGTATCGTGAGCAGGCAGCAAAGAAGAGTGACTTCGAGCGATCAGAGCTTGCAAAGGATAAGACCGGTGTATGTATAGACGGACTTACAGCTATCAATCCGGTAAATGGCAAGGAGATCCCAATTTACGTTTCAGATTATGTACTCATGAGCTACGGAACTGGTGCGATCATGGCGGTTCCTGCACATGATGACAGAGACTGGGAATTTGCAAAGAAGTTCGGACTTCCACTCATCCAGGTAGTTGCAAAGGATGGCGAGGAAGTAGATATAAATGAAGCTGCATTCACAGATGTGGCAACAGGAGTGCTCATCAACTCAGATTTTCTCAACGGACTTGAGGTAAAGGACGCAAAGGAGAAGATGATCAAGTTCCTTGAGGAGAAGGGCATCGGTCAGGCAAAGACCAACTACAAGCTCCGTGACTGGGTATTCTCACGTCAGAGATACTGGGGCGAGCCAATTCCTATCGTTCACTGTGATAAGTGTGGTTATGTTCCAATCGATGAGAGCCAGCTTCCACTGCTCCTTCCTGAGGTTGACAGCTACATGCCGACAGATAATGGCGAGTCACCACTTGCAGCTATGACAGACTGGGTAAACACCACATGTCCATGTTGTGGCGGCCCTGCAAAGAGAGAGACAGATACCATGCCACAGTGGGCTGGATCATCATGGTATTTCCTCAGATATACAGATCCTCACAACACGGAGGCTCTTGCAAGCAAGGAGGCACTCAAGTACTGGCTTCCTGTTGACTGGTACAACGGAGGAATGGAGCACACAACACTCCACCTTCTGTATTCAAGATTCTGGCACAAGTTCCTGTACGATCAGGGCGTAGTTCCTACACCAGAGCCATACCAGAAGAGAACATCACACGGTATGATCCTCGGTGAGAACGGTGAGAAGATGAGTAAGTCAAGAGGTAACGTTGTAAATCCTGACGATATCGTAGATGTATACGGTGCAGATACACTTCGTACCTACGAGATGTTCATCGGAGCATTTGACCTCGCAGCTTCATGGTCAGAGGACGGTGTCAAGGGATGTAGGAGATTCCTCGACAGAGTATGGAAGCTTCAGGACATCGTGACAGATGAGAAGGGCTACTCCAGGGATATGGAGACCAAGATGCATCAGGTTATCAAGAAGGTTTCAAATGACTTCGAGAACCTGAAGTACAATACAGCCATTGCGGCGATGATGGCACTTCTCAACGATTTCTACAAGAAGGGCTCAGTTACAACAGATGAGTTCAAGACACTGCTCATCCTGTTAAATCCTGTTGCACCTCATATCACAGAGGAGTTGTGGTCAGTAAAGAATTACGGTGGATATGTATATCAGCAGACCTGGCCGGAGTTCGATGAGGCAAAGACAGTTGAGTCAACAGTTGAGATTGCTGTACAGATCAACGGTAAGACGAAGGCAACACTTGCAATCGGCAAGGAAGATCCTAAGGATGAGGTTATCGCAAAGGCTAAGGAAGTAATCGCCGACAAGCTTACAGGTAACGTTATCAAGGAGATCTATGTTCCTGGACGTATTGTGAATATAGTTATGAAATAAAGATATATGTTTATTCAGAAATGAGTAGATAATAATGAGAAAGAAAAAGGTTGTGTGGAGAAATAAATTTCTGCACAACCTTTTTCTCTTTATTTTTCGTGCCTTACAAGGTAGAATATAATAATGCTTAGCCAAGTGGTTAAGAAGATGTAAAGAACTACTGATCAAATACAAGTGGCAATGATGTACTGGGAATATTTATAGAGAACGCAGAAAATCAGGAAACACTAAAGATGGAACTTACGAGTCTGATAAATGGACATACAGTTCAGAAGCAGATCTCTCAGGAAATGACATACAAGGAGTTATATTCATCAATAGATAATATATGGAGTACACTTTTTATGACCGGGTACCTTACCCAGAGGGGCCAAGTTGACTCAAAGACATATGAGCTTGCAGTTCCAAATCTTGAGATAAGAGATATAATTACAACACATGTGCGGAATCATTTTACTATGGAGAGGTAAGGTGCATAATAAAATAAATCAAAACACATACATGAAAGGTTGAGGTGATCCTCAAAATTCATGTATGTGTTTTTTATTTATGCATGGATATTATTTCATTCAATATATTATAGAGGTGACGCTGGTCATTTGCCGGCTGGTATTCTATAAGTTTGTAGGACTTCATGGCGTATGTTTCTTCAGGTTTAGCTGCAATATTTTCTAAATCAACGAAGAAATCAGAAAGAGTCATCTCAAGACCTTGCGTTATTTTGTAAATAGTTTCTACAGATGGTGTTTTCTCACCACGCTCAAGCTGACCTATATATGAGGGATGTAAATCGCTTAGTTCAGACAATTTTTCCTGACTTATTTTCTTTTCAGTTCTAAAATATCTGATTCTTGCTCCAACTTCCTGGGTAATATCCATAAAAAGTACCTCACATAAATATAATTTTAAATACTAGACTATCAGTACATAAAAATATTAACCATATACAACTGATACAGAAAGCTATACACATATACTATGTATACAGTCCTGAAAATATAAGCACTATAGGTAACTAAAATACATTTACAGTGATTAGTATGAAATATGGAGGATAATGTGTTGTTTTAGAGAAATGTATAAACAGTTACTATTGACATGAAAAAATGATGATATATACTATAGATATAACACTGCGTTTATATATACTATAAGTATTTATAAATGAAACAAATGAGAGGAGGAATATGTGCAATAGTATGCATGGCTACACCCCAATAATGAGAAAGGAGAGATTTTATGAGAGGAAAAAGACTATTATCAATCATATTGTCATTGGCTATGGTTATAACATTCTTTGCACCTGTAAAGATACAGGCAGCAACACAGAATGTGACATTAACCGTAGATGAAGCAAAAGCTGTAAATGGCGATACGGTTGAAGTGAAAGCAAAAATTACTAACAACCCTGGAATTATGGGTGCTGTAATTAAAGTTGAGTATGATGATGGACTGGAATTGATAGATTCCAAGTCTGGCGATGCATTTGCCGGGATGAGTATGACGAAACCGGGTAAGTATGTATCGGCGTGTAAGTTTGTATGGGATGCAATGGGAATGTCTTCTGATTCTGTAAAGGATGGAGATGCATTGGTGTTGTCATTCAAGGTTTCAGATACTGTTGAGGTTGGAACAGAGCTTGGAATCAGACTGTCCTATGCAGATGGTGATGTAATTGACAGTAATCTAAATCCAGTAAATCTTACAATTGAAAATGGAAAAATCACTGTGGTGGACAATTTTGTACCAGGTGACGTAAATGGAGATACAAAGGTAGATATTAAGGATGTTATTCTTGTGCGCAGATATCTTGCAACCGGATATGATGTGTCTATTAACACTGATGCGGCAGATGTAAATGCTGATGGAAAGATAAATGCGACAGATGTAATTCTTATGAGAAGATTTATTGCCGGAGGATATCTTGGCGATGATGGACAGCCTTTGGAGCTTAAGTCAGGAAAGACATCATTAGATAAGTGTACACACGATATGACAGCTACAAGTTACAAGGCTGCGACATGTACAGAAGATGGAAATATTGCTTACTGGCATTGTAGTAAATGTGGAAAGTTTTTCAGAGATGAGAATGGAAACTCAGAGGTATCTGAGGATAATCTGATAATACAGGCAAAGGGACATACACCAGTTATAGATCCAGCTGTTGAGCCAACTGCTGATAAGCCGGGGCTTACAGAGGGAAAGCACTGTTCAGTATGTAATACTGTTCTTGTTGCACAGGAACCAATATATCAGAATATGTATGAAATCAAGTACTATATTGCCAATGGGGATGATTACATATCAAAGCAAAAGATTGAGAATAAGAATCCAGCTTCTTTAGCTGAAGGAAAAAGTGTTTATCTTCAGAATATTGCAGTTGATGGTTACATGTTCCTTGGATGGTTTGATGGAGCAGGTGACAATGCAACCCAAGTAAAGAAGATAGAGAACATAGATCACCCAATTGAGCTATATGCACATTGGAAAAAGATTGAGTATACTATTCAGTTTAAATCAGATCTTGTTCCGGAGAATGCAATAACATATACAACAAGGGAAGGAAAAATTCTTCCTGTACCTACACTTGACGGATATACTTTTGCTGGCTGGACTGATTTTGATGGAAATACATATACTCAGATTAAACCAGGCACAAAAGGAGATATCACATTATATGCAAACTGGATCAGCGACAGAAACAGGGCGTGGGCTAAGAAAGATTATGGTAAGCCAGTAGTATATGATGATAATGGAGTGATTCTTTTTGCCTATGAAATTGGCGAAATACGAGATGTTCCGCTTTATGAGATAGAGAATTTTGGTTATGTAAACCAAAACGGTGTAAGTAAGACTGTAACAAGGAAATATTCTGTCACTACATCGGAACAGCCTATGAAATCTTATTCTAAGACCATTGAAAATTCAACAACTAAATCTTCATCTTGGACTCTTTCTGATGGTTGGTCAGATAGTACTAATATTAGTAATGAATGGCTTGAACAACAGGGAATGACAAGAGAGGAAGCAACGCGTATAGGCCAGTCCGAGACAGGAAATTGGTATGTTAGCAGTAATAAAGGTGGATCTTCCTCGAGTTCAGTTACAGACTCAACAGATTCATATGATTTAATTACTAAAACTAATAATACTCATTCCTGGAGTAATGATTATCAAGAAAGGAAATCAAATGGAGAGGTTGTAAAAGATACCACAACGAAAGCAACAGGAAATGAAACCACCAAAAAAGCCAATGCAGGATTAAATGCTAATTTGGGACCGGTATCATTGGGCGGAGGTGTTGAAGGAAGTAAAACTAAAAAATCAGAGTATGAGACAGGAAACGAGGTAACAACTAGAGGTGATGATACAACAACAATGAAAGGTTCTATTTTAGATGAAAACGATAGTCATCAAGGTGGAACAAAGAAAAATCATACTGCTAATACAACAAACACTTCTAATTGGAATACTGAATCTGGATACAGTTCAAGTTCAACTTCTAGTCGGGATGAATCTATTTCTACAGCAGTATCCAAAATGATTAGCGAAAAAACAGGTTATGGTAAAAATTACATACTGTCAGGTAATACGGAGAATACACAAGGACAGGTAGAATCATCGTCAGATTCTGATATTTATTCATCATCGGTAACATATTCTACAGTTACATCTAAAGAAGAAACGGTGACATACACAACAACAAATACAAAGTCAGGATATCATAGATGGGTTATGGCAGGAACGGCACATGTATTTGGAGTAGTAGGATATGACATATCAAGCAATAGTTATTTTACATATACATATAGTATTATGGATGACGAGATGCATAGGTTTGAAGACTATTCGTATAATACTTCCGCTTTCGATGACAATCAAAATGGAGTCATACCGTTTAATATACCTACAGATATTGAAGAATATGTTGGACAAAGGGTATTTGCAACTGATGGGTTGGAAGTGGATACAGATGGAACAATTACAGGGTATACAGGAAAAGATAGTGCGGTTTATATTCCAGATTATATGGTTGTTGATAATCAGGATGGAAGTAATAGTGTAATAAAGGTAACGGGACTTTCAGAAGATGCCTTTAAAGGAAATACAGATATAACAGGAGTAAAAATGTCAAGATTCATCTCGGATATTCCTAAAAACGCGTTTAGAGGATGTACCAACCTGTGGGATGTAGTATTTTGGGGATCTTCGGTAGGTGATAATGCATTCAAGGATTGTCCATTGCTAGACACTTGGGATATAAGTTCAGCAATTACAAAGCTTGGAAGCAATGCTTTTGGAGGTGCTAAAAAGCTCACAATTAAGGCTGCAAATTCATCTATTGTTAAAAGTGCAATAGATTCTGGTGCTGCGGATATAACCATAGGCTTGGACAAGATGAGTGATTCTATAGATGGAAATAAGTACACTACTTCAAAAAATACCAAGTCACTTACTTTAAATGCTTATGGTACTACTTTTAAGAACATAGTCTTTACATCTGATGCAGATAAGACGGTGATCAACAGAATGAACATTGAGAACACCGGTGATATTCCATTACAGATATCATCCCCGGATATTACAATAAATCAGAGTAAAATCACAAATTCAGGTATATGTGCAGCATTTACAGCAGACAATTTAACACTTGATTTGTACGGACCATCAACTATGGTGAGCGGTGGACCAAATACTCTGTTCTGTAAGGATACCAAAGTAGTCCGTACATCATCTGGACTTAAGACATCTCTTACGTTGAATGGTAATCTGGTAACATGTGGAGCGATAACAGATCCAAATAAGTTTATACAGTTTGCAAGCGGATCAAATGGAAAGATTGTTGAAGTTGACAGTGACACATTTGATAAGATGATGAAAGCATATACACTGACATTTGATGCAAACGGTGGAACATTTACGGGCAGTAGCTCAAAGCAGGTTAATAACGGTGATAAGATAGGAGACCTTCCGGTTCCAACAAGAACGGGATATGATTTCCTGGGCTGGTATGATGGTGACACAAAGACTACAAATGATACAGTATATTCTTCTGGAGCTGATATCAAATTAACAGCTAAGTGGAAGGTTAAGGAGTTTACGGTTAGCTGGAATGATGTTGCAGGATGCAATATTACAGTAAAGAGAACCGATTCTCCACTGAAAAATGCGACACTAGGAAATGTTTCAAATGGAGATGTTGTGTATTATTCGGATAAGCTTGAAATATCGTATGATGTATTGGATGGCTATAAAATGAAGGATACAGGAATTACAAGCCTGACAGTACAGAGTAATGTAACAAGCCAGAATATTTACGCGGTAGTTGGTAAGCTTTCAGATGGATGGGTACTCTCATCTAAGATGCCGGCAGGTGCTACAGTCCTTGACGAAAAGTGGACATATGATAAGACAACAGAGATTACTTCTGATAAGCAGAATATAGATGGATACGAGCTCTATGATTCATCTTATGTATGGACAGATTATGGTGCATGGAGTTCGTGGTCAAATTCATATGTAGCATCAAGCGATTCAAGAAATGTGGAGACAAGAAATATAGCTGCAACATATAAGACTCAGTATCAGTATTCAAGATATTATGGAAATGGTACATACTATTACTCGATGCCGTATTCATCTGGGGTATGTACGAATCTGGAATATACAAACTGGCTTGATAATCCACTTCCATATGATAAGTCGGATTCTGATGGTGCTCAGTATGGAAGAGGTTATAACGCAGATGGAGTAAAGGTTACAAATAGAAATGGTTCCAGATGGGATATTCCTTGGTTTAACCAGAACACACGGCAGGCACAGGTGACTGCTGCGTATACACAGTATAGATATAGAGACAGATCTAAGATTTATACTTACTATCTGAGAAAGACAGAATCTTTGGAGTCAAGCACACAGGTATCTGCGGGCGATGGAATCGACAATATTCAGAAGTGGGTTAAATATGTTGTATATTGATCGGATACATAGGAAAGGAGATAAGTTATGAAGACAAAAATTCTAATAGTATTATCATTTATCCTGTTGTGTATCTGTACTCCAGTAAGAGCCTTAGCAGGTGATGGCGATGCTGTCAAATTAGATGTAGAGAGTGTTGCAACAGAGGCAGGAACAACAAAGGATGTGGATATATCAATAAAAAATAACCCAGGTATTTTGGGGTGTAAGCTGACATTAAAATATGACTCAAGGCTGGTATTAAAATCAGCTAGTGCCGGAGATGCCTTTTCAGCACTCACAATGACAAAACCGGGGGTGCTTGAGAACTCATGCAGCTTTGTTTGGGATGCAGTAGAACTCGATTCTAAGGATATTAAGGATGGAGTAATATTAAAACTCACATTTGATGTACCTGCAGGTGCAAAGGATAAAGATAATTATTCAGTTGAGGTTATATGTGAGGATGCAGTAGATAAGGATTTGGCAACGGTTTCAGTTGTAACTGGATCAGGACAGATTACAGTGGAGAACAAATCGACAACTGGAATACTTGATAAGATTACAGCTTATAAAACAAAAACATCTTATACTGTCGGGGATAAATTAAACGTTGATGATATTGCAGTGACAGCAGTATATGCTGATGGAACGAAAAAGACAGTATCAGATTATTCTACAAATGTTTCATCAATAGATATGAGTACTGTAGGTAAAAAAACGCTTATTGTTTCATATACAGAAGATGGAGTTACAAAAAAGGCTGACATAGATATACAGGTGAAAGCCGTTGAAAGTGTTAGTAATGCAAAGTTAATAGTAAGTAACAATGTATCTTTACCTGGGGATACTATTGATGTAGACATAGCAATTTCAAATAATCCTGGAATATTGGGAATGAGTCTTACGCTTCAGTATGATGCCAAGCTCAAACTTGTATCAGCAAAATCAGGCCCTGTTTTTGATATGCTTGCGATGACAAGTCCAGGAATATTTGAATCAGGATGTAAGTTTGTATGGGATGGCACAGAGTTAGATGAAAAGTCAATAAAGGATGGCACTATTTTAACTCTTACATTTGAAATATCAAAGGAAGCCAAGGCAGGAGAAAAATATATTATTTCCGCTTTAACTGAAGATGCCGTAGATTATAATTTGAATCCTGTAAAAATAGCAATTCAGAGTGGTTCGTTATCTATAGGTGATGATAGTTCTGTAGTTGATAATTCTCTTGTGGGAATTAATGCAACAAAACAGACAGTAAAATATGAAAAAGGCAGCACTTTAGATCTGAGTGATTTAGTAGTAGAAGCAGAGTATAATGGCGGATTGTACAAAAAGGTAACAGATTACACAACAAATGCGGCCTCCATAGATATGAATGTTATAGGCGAAAAAATATTGATTATAACATATTCAGATCAGGGCACTACCAAGTCTACGGAGATAAAGATAAATGTTGTGGACAAGCGAGACAACCACGAAAATCATAATAAATATTCTCTCGTAGAAGAAGTTCCTGCAACATGTGTTAAGGATGGAACAAAGGAATATTATATATGTGATGACTGTGGAAGAATGTTTGAGGACAATGCTGGTAAGAAAGAGATTGAAAAGCCAGTTGTGATACCGAAGACAGGGCATGCCTATGTTAATGTTGTCACAAAGGCAACATTGAACAACAATGGTTATACAGTTAAGCAATGCACAAAGTGCAAGGATGAGACAGATAAGACAGTTATCTATCGTCCGAAAACTATTGATTTATCAAAGGGAACATTCTCATACACAGGAAAGAATCAAAAGCCTGATGTAGTGATAAAGGATGAGAACGGTAAAATAATATCAAAAACTAATTTTGATATAGCCTATGATAAGAATTGTAAGACTATCGGAAAACACAAGGTTAAAGTCACATTCAAGGGAAATTATACTGGAAGTATCGAGAAATATTACACGATCATCCCTGCATCAACAAAGATTAAGGGATTAACAAATACTTCAAGTGGAATTAAGCTGACATGGAATAAGGCTCAGTGTGATGGATATAAGATATATAGAAGTATTAACGGCAAGGGATTAAAGCTGGTTAAGTCTATAACTAAGCTGTCAACTGTTTCCTGGATCGATAGCAGTGCTAAAACAAATGGATATAAATATACCTATGTCGTTTGTCCTTACAAAAAAGTCAATGGTGAAGTATATAAGTCATCAATGAAAGAAATAAAGAGATGTACATACATTTCAGTTGAAAAGATTACAGGCATTAAGAATCAGTCATCAGGAAAGATGAGTGTAAAGTGGATCAAGAATACCAAAGCAACCGGATATCAGGTTCAGTATAGTACCAGGAAATCTTTCTCATCAGCGGTGATGAAGACGTACAGAAAGAAAAATGTAGTATCAGCTTCGTATGGAAAATTAAGGAAGGGTACAACATATTATGTAAGAGTCAGGGCATATAATAAGGGAACTTCAACAGTATATGGTGCATGGAGTTCTGTGAAAAAAATTAAGATAGCCAAGTAGTATATCAACAACATCATATACAAAATAATGAAATCCCATCTGTGCAATAAACGTGCAGGTGGGATTTGAATAAGTATGAAGAGGAGCGTGGCGTAAATGAAAAAGAAAAGTACGATTAATTTTATTAGCGGGCTATTTATTATTAGCGCATTACTTCTGTTTTGTGGAATATGTAAATTAAATGTTTATGCAGATGAAGATAATAATGATAGTACAGCGGAGATAGCATCAAGTGGCCCATACAGAATAATAGATCTGCCAATTGGGAAGACGATTGATGGAGCATTGATTCATAGTCAAAACAATAGGAGATATTATGACGGAATATTATATAAATTTACATTGACAAAGTCCGGTAAGATGAATTTTTCAACGTATACAGAATTTGCTGGAATTGATTATAATATTTTGGATGAAGACGGTGAAAAGATATATCATGGCTGTAGTGGAACAATGTACTATAATGATAAGTTGGGCATGGGAAGAGATGATTTTTACTTTCATATTAGTAAAGGCACATATTATCTGGAGATTACATCCAGATGGGAATATACTGATGATTGCCCAGAGATTTCATTTGAAATATCCACGAAATTCACAGATGCAAAAGCAAACGAAGGTGAACCAAATGATGATTTCAAAGATGCGACTATACTTGGACGAGAGGGTAAAATAAGAGGACAGTTTTCTATAAGTGATGTTAAAGATGTTTATAAGATAAATGTTAATAAAAAGTTGATCTTTACATTAAAATATACATCGGAGAATGATGTGATATATGATATAGAAGTATTTGATAAAAATGGCGATAGTACATATAAAGATACATATGTCGACGAAAAAACCTCAGTACATAAAATTGCATTGTATCCAGGTGCACTATAGTCAAGTGAGTGGACACAATTATTAGAAAAAACTTTCTGGAAAGAGACGCTAATCCTGATTCCAGAATAGTTCCTCTTTTTCATTTGGTGTTAGCATTCCAAGAGAGCCGTGAGGCCTTCTTGAGTTGTAGAATCCTTCAATGTATTCAAATATGGATAACTGTAACTCTTGAAAAGAGTGATAGGTTCTCCGGTTAGTTTCTTCTTTTTTGAGGTATTTGAAGAAACATTCACAGCAAGCATTATCGAAGGGATAACCTTTCTTTGAGAATGATTGCACGACATTAAGAGAATCCAATAACTGCCTGAATGCAAAAGCAGTATATTGAGATC
>JAQYAS010000076.1 GCA_029338615.1 Clostridiales bacterium | reverse complement strand
ATGGACAGGCAGCTGGCGGGGCCTACGGCGCCTCCACATGGACTTTGCCTGATGAAGGTGGAATATGACTGAGTACAATTAAGAAAATGGGGTTAAAACAGATGATAAAGAAGCTTGGAACAAAGTACAGGATAAAATGTATTATTGGAGCAGTGATATTTGCAGCAATCGGAATCGCCGGTGTTGCTGCAGCAATGGGGGTAGATGAAGAATCGATATGGATAGGGCTTGGATCCGCGATGTTCCTCGCATTTGCGGCATGGTGTGCATCCCTGGCAATAAGGCAGAGCAACATAAGAGACGTGCTGGATTACTGCAAGAAGAAGCCAAATTCTGAATATGAGATGGAGAGGATAGAGCAGTTTTATAGATCAGGTGCCGCAGTTAATGGTCTCAGATTAAATAACGAGTTCTTCATGTATATCAAGGGTGACACGGTGAATTTTGCCGAGACCAGGGAACTGATGTGGGTATATAAGCTCATAACCCAGAACAAAGTGTACGGAATCAAGGCGGGTAAGTCTTACCAGATCGAGGTCAGGCTGAATGATGGCAGCGGAATGGCGCTTCCGATGAGGAAGGAGAAGGACTGTGATGACACCCTTGCATACATAGAAAGTGTGGTTCCATACATAATAATAGGATACAGTGATGAGGTAAACAAGATATATAATAACAATCAAAAAGAGCTGGAAAAAATAGTGGATGAGAGAAGACATCAGTATTTTCAGCAGGTTCCGGTGAGATAGTGTAAGACATGCAGTAAAGCCTGTATAAAAAGGATGGTGGCATATGACTATGGCGGATAAAATCAGACGTTGTGAGCAGATGCAACAGATGGACATGCCTCAGGGTAATGCGGCGGATGTAAGAATGCTCGACATGTTTATGGATATCGGTGCTATGATGATCCGTAATGGATCAGAGGTGAAGAGAGTGGAGGATACACTCAGACGAATGGGCGCTGCATATGGAGCTGAGAGGATGGATGTATTTGCCATTACATCTACATTGGTGTGTACCATGAATATGCCTGATGGGACAGTATGTTCGATGAGCAGGGGAACCAGAGACGGAGCAAAGACGGATTTCTGGAAATTGGAGCGTATAAATGCTCTGAGCAGGGAATATTGCAAAGAACCATTTGGCATGGACGAATTAAAGAGTCGTATTGATGAGATAGAGCAGATGGCGGCACCGAGGCTCACTGTGTGCGTGGGAAGCGTTCTGGCTGCGGGAACTTTGGCGGTATTTTTTGGAGGAAGTATACTCGATGGAGTGGCGGCTGCGGTATTTGCCGTTGGAATATGGCTTTTGCAGGTATATTTCGCACCAATATGTACCAACAACATACTGTTTAATTTCCTGTGTTCATTTGTCACTGGAGTATTGATCGGACTGGCGGGACGTGTGCTGCCCATACATGAGGATAAGGTCATGATAGGAGATATCATGTTGCTGATACCGGGACTGGCGCTGACAAATGCTGTGAAGGACATGTTTGTTGGTGATACGATAACGGGAAGTCTGAGGCTGGTTGAATCCGTTCTGTGGGCGGCAGGTATAGCCTGTGGCTTCGCACTTGCGGTATTTATATGCAGATAACTGCGGGAGGATTACAGGATGGCAGTACAGATAGTCACGGCGCTTTTGGGATCTCTTGGTTTTGCCATGATGTTCAATCTCGGCAGAAGAAATGTGATACCGGCGGCGATCAATGGAATGTGCACATGGATAGTGTACATTCTGGTCAGGAATATTATAGATGATGTATTTATACCCTCACTTGCAGCAAGCCTTTGGGCGGCCATATATGCAGAGATTGCAGCGAGGGTTATGAAGGCACCAGCAAATCAGTATCTAATAGTAGGACTTGTACCGCTTCTGCCAGGAGCACCGCTCTACTATACGTTGAGTGCGGCATTTGATTCTGAGTGGGAGATGGCGAAGAGCTCCGGCAACAACACATTGCTGTTTGTGCTGGGGATAGCAGTGGGTATAAGTCTTATATGCGGATTTGATGACATTATAAGAAAAGTATATAAAAGATTTAAGGAGAGGGAAAAATGTTAGAAAAATATGGGAAGAAATTATTTGTATTTTTGGCATGTGATGTGGTGTACTTTGTATTGTGGGTCATACCGGCTATTAAGATTCCAGCTGTGTCAGCTGTATTGACAGGCGTGGGCCTTTTGATCATGACTGCATTAAGTTTTGTTGAAGTTGAAGACGATACATTTGATCATATCACCGGCGATGAAAAGTGGTTTAAGATCACATTCATGGTTGGTGGGGTGCTAGCACTTATAGGTTTGATACTCATGATGATGTTCACGAAAATATAAAATCATATAAAAATTTATAATATAGAAATTTTGAAGCAGGTCCGCTGATTCGGGTATATCAATATATCCTGGTCAGCGGACCTTTCTTAATAATATCTTAAAGATAAGGATGATTGTTTCTTAAAGACTCTTTCCCTTAAAATGAGTATATCAGGTGGAAATATTAAAGGGGTGAGTGTGTATGGGAAAGAAAATAATAAGAAAAATACTTGTACTTACTGCATCGGGAATGGCTGTACTGGGCTTGTATGGCTGTGGTGATTTGGCTGTATGAAATGTCTTATATGTGTACGGCTGATGGTCGTCAACAAAAGAATATACACGGATTAATTTAAGGAGGAAATATTATGAGGAGAAGCAAGGGATTGACAAGAATAGCAGCATGTGTGTTGGCTGGTGTGATGGCCATGCAGATGACGGGCTGCGGAAGCAAGAAAGTGGACTACTCGCTGGACGGAGAACCATCCAGCGGATATAGTGACAGCGATGACGGTGGCAACAATGGACTGGCGAACAGGATTGGTGTGCCGGATAAGTGCGATGAGACATTTGATGTGGGAAAATCGGGACTTTCAGAGATAAAGTGCACGGCAGATTCCGTGGATGTGCCGGACACGGACAAGTTGAAAAAGATATATTATACAACGAAAAAGTTTGATGCTAAGCAGAGACAGACTATAGTTGAGGGCCTTCTTGATAGTTCTCAGGGAATATATGTGAGACAGGAAGGAGTTTCTACCAAGGATGAACTGAAGAGTATGATAGAGAATACAAAGAAGTTTAAGGATGAGGCAGCAGCTCAGGGTGATGACACATCAGATGCCTGGTATGATTCGCAGATAGAAGAATATAAAAAGCAGATGGCAGATGCACCGGAGAGTCTTCCTCTTCTTGAAAATTACGATGATCCACACGCTGCGTATACAGGAAAGTACGGTGACAAAGATTATACACTGGCCATTTCAGGATACAGTAGTAATGACGATGTGGATGCCGGAATGTATATAGCTTTTGGTATGTCTGAGGCTGAGGAGAATTCTCTTCTGGACGGGGTTACAGGTGCTTCGTATACATATGTTACAGGTGCAAGCAGTGCAACAAATGTTGACCTTACGAATATGACAAATGAGTGTAAGATGTCAGAAAGTGATGCAGTTTCTCAGGCTATGAATTTCCTTTCGGGTATAGGAATAGATGGCATGGAGTGTACAGGTGTAGAACCGCTTGTTAGAATTTGGGCCGATGAAAACGGTGATGCGAAAAAGAGCGAGGAAAATGGATATTATGTAACAATGAGCCGCACAATAAATGGTGTTCCGGTCAGAACGGGAGAGCTCTATAATGTTGATAATTTACAGAACCAGAATGGATATATGTATGATATAGATGATATTGCGCATATAAGTGTAAATGATGACGGAATCGTATATATGTATTCAACACTTTATGCGGATTCAGCTTCATTTGAGACTGAGGATGTGGATATCCTGAGCTGGGATGATATGATCTCAAAGGCAAATGAGAACATTGCTGCATACTATGAGAAATACCAGACAAGATATGGCAAGATAGATTTCAATAAAGTAGAGCTTAGATATGTTACATCTGTAGATGAGTCCGGCAAGATGTGTTATATACCGGCATGGGTATTTACACAGAGTGAGGAGCTCAGGGGTGAAAATACATCAGGAGAAATTTCTCAGCTTGTCTGTATCAACGCAATTGACGGAAGCTGCATCGATCTGGTGGAGGATGCCAAGAAGATGAATTTGTGGCAGGATTTTTAAACGAAATATTACATCTAAACCTATTAAATATTACATTTACATTATTTTACATGATTCATGGTATACAATATTCCAGGTGGTTGGCTTGTGTAATTTATGTGTAGATGATATTATGAACAATAGGAGAAGATGTGAGTTTTATTTATAGTACATTTATCTTGGATAGAGCAGAATATGCCCAAATTTGCAGAGAAATAAATACGAATTACAGTAAATATGAAGGAAAGGCATATGCAATACATATATCGTATGGAATAGATAATAAACCATATTGGTATTATTTTGAGAATCATGGATATGATAACTATAATATATATATGAGAATAGAAATGTAAGGAGGCATAGTTATGGAAGAATTAAGAAAACTGCTCAATAATATAGATGATTCTTATTTTGAGTTTGTCTCGGCTATGGAGCATTATGCTCAGAAGAATGCAGCAAGATTAGAAATGCTCACTGCTTATATCAAAAGAAATCCATGCGTAAAATCTGCTGATGTCATAAAGTTTGTTTCAGATCAGCCGGATTTTGCAGATGATGCCGCTTACATGAGGGTAGGCTAGATTCTAATTAAAATTTAACTAAATATGGAAGTGATAAAAACCACAGGCAGTTAGTTGATTTTTGAGGTAAGCTCATAACAACTTGATTGCCTGTGGTTTTATTAATAATATTTCTTTTTAATATAGTCTATTCTACAGGTGAAGGACTCTGTCCTTGATTTCCTGGGTACGTCCCTGATTCCAAAACTGTGTTCCGATATATCCGCAGGTACGCCTTGCAACAAAGAGGGTGTTCTGGTCACGGTTGCCACAGTTAGGGCACTCCCACACCAGTTTGCCATAATCGTCTGTCACGATCTTGATCTCTCCATCGTAACCACACTGTTCACAATAGTCACTTTTTGTGTTCAGCTCTGCGTATAGGATATTGTCATATATGAACTTCATGACTTCAAGAACGGCGTCTATATTGTTCTGAAGGTTTGGAACCTCTACATAGCTGATGGCTCCGCCCGGTGACAGCTTTTGGAATTCTGATTCGAACTTCAGCTTGCTGAAAGCGTCTATATGCTCAGTTACATGTACATGATAGCTGTTGGTTATATAATTTTTGTCGGTTACACCTGGAATTATGCCGAAACGTTTCTGCAGGTTCTTGGCGAACTTGTATGTGGTTGATTCCATTGGAGTTCCGTATACAGAGTAGCTTATATTCTCTGCGGCTTTCCACTCGGCGCATTTGTCGTTGAGCTTCTGCATTACAGCGAGCGCGAATTTCTTGCCCTCCTCTGAGGTGTGGGTCTTGCCGATCATGCGGACACACATCTCGCAGAGACCTGCATAGCCCAGAGAAATGGTAGAATAGCCGCCAAAGAGCAGTTTGTCGATTTTCTCACCCTTTTTCAGTCTTGCCAGTGCGCCATGCTGCCACAGTATAGGGGCGACATCTGATATGGTGCCGAGAAGACGCTCGTGTCTGCACCTCAGTGCTCTGTGGCACAGTTCCAGACGTTCCTCAAGGATATCCCAGAATTTGTCCATATCCCCGTCAGATGAGCATGCCACATCCACAAGATTGATGGTGACAACACCCTGGTTGAAACGTCCGTAATATTTGCGGGATCCGTCAGGATTCCTGATTCCGTCTTCCTTTGTAGGGAATGATCTGCAGCCCATGCACGGATATACATCGCCGTCCTTCATCTCTCTCATGATCTTTGCGGAGATGTAGTCAGGAACCATACGCTTTGCAGTGCATTTGGCGGCAAGCTCGGTCAGATACCAGTATTTGGAATCAGTGGTGATATTGTCCTCGTCCAGAACATATATAAGCTTAGGAAATGCAGGAGTGATCCAGATTCCCTTCTCGTTCTTAACACCTTTGATCCTCTGATTCAGAACTTCCTCTATGATGAGTGCCAGATCGTCCCTTGTCTGTCCTTCAGGGACCTCATCCAGATACATGAACATGGTGACAAATGGTGCCTGTCCGTTACATGTCATCAGTGTGATGAGCTGGTACTGTATCGTCTGTATTCCGCTCTTGACCTCGTTCAGCAGTCTTTTTTCTGTTATCTTGTTGATGATATCTTCGTCAAGTGATTCTCCGCATTCAGTGCGTTCCTCGATGACCTGCGCACGGAGTTTCTTTCTGCTCACATCCACAAATGGTGCGAGATGAGACAGGGTAAATGTCTGTCCGCCGTACTGGTTGCTGGCAACCTGTGCCACGATCTGTGTGGTGACGTTGCATGCTGTGAAGAAACTGTGTGGTTTCTCGATCATGGTCTCGCTGATCACTGTTCCGTTCTGCAACATGTCCTCAAGGTTGATGAGGTCACAGTTGTGTTCCTTCTGCGCATAGTAGTCAGAATCATGGAAATGTATGATTCCAGCCTCGTGAGCCTCAACTATATCTTCCGGCAGAAGCATCCTCTTGGTAAGATCCTTGGACACTTCACCAGCCATGTAGTCACGCTGGGTTGAATTGATCACCGGATTCTTGTTGGAATTCTCCTGATTGACTTCCTCGTTCATGTGGTCTATGAGTGCAAGAATTCCGTTGTCCGTGGTGTTGGACTTACGGGCAAGCTCTCTCTTATAACGGTAACGCACATATTTCTGTGCGACCTCGTATCCTCGCATCTCCATGATGCCTGTCTCTACCATATCCTGTATATCTTCAACGTGGACTGCGTGGGACATGGATTCAATCTGTTTCTCCAGATTATCCGCGATGGCGTGAACCTGATATTCGTTAAGCTGGTGGAGCTTGTCAACCTCGTTGTTGGCAGCCTTGATGGCATTCTCTATCTTAGACAGATCAAATGTCACCTCTTCACCATTCCTTTTTATTACATGTACGTGTGTTTTAGCTTCCTCTGACACAACAATAGCCTCCCTCAAAATATGTGAACACAATATATTTGGTAGGAATAATGTGAAACACCCACTAGATATTGTGCTCTGTTATTATAGCCATCACAAATGGCATTGTAAAGATAAAAAATGTGCTTTTACACAATAAAAATCCCGTATGGCGCATAAACCTTGACAAATTTTGAGAAAAAAATTTTGAGGACTGCCAAAGCCTTGACAAGCAACCATAAAAAGTGATACACACTTATATGGATACAATTTCTAATAGGTATTAATACAAATATCAAGGAGATAAAAAAATGCAGGAATTAAAGCCAATCAAAGAAGGTAAGGTACGTGAGATTTATGACAATGGAGACAGCCTGATCATGGTAGCTACAGACCGTATAAGCTGCTTCGACGTCATCCTCGACAATGTAATTTCCAAGAAGGGAACAGTTCTGACACAGATGTCAAAGTTCTGGTTTGACATGACACAGGACATTCTTCCTAACCACATGATCTCAGTTGATGTAAAGGATATGCCTGAGTTCTTCCAGCAGGAGAAGTTTGATGGCAATAGCATGATGTGCAGAAAGCTTGAGATGCTTCCAATCGAGTGTATCGTACGTGGATATATCACAGGTAGTGGCTGGGCAAGCTACAAGGAGAATGGCACAGTATGTGGAATCAAGCTTCCAGAGGGACTTAAGGAGTCTGATAAGCTTCCTGAGCCTATCTACACACCATCAACAAAGGCGGAGATTGGCGATCACGATGAGAATATATCATATGAGCAGAGCATTGCTCACCTTGAGAAGTATTTCCCTGGAAAGGGTGAGGAGTACGCTTCAAAGCTCAAGGAGTACACGATCACACTTTACAAGAAGTGTGCAGAGTACGCACTTACAAGAGGAATCATCATTGCAGATACAAAGTTCGAGTTTGGTCTTGATGAGAACGGCAATATCGTTCTCGGCGATGAGATGCTCACACCGGACAGCTCAAGATTCTGGCCAGCAGATGTATATGAGCCAGGCCACGGACAGCCATCATTTGACAAGCAGTTTGCACGTGACTGGCTGAAGGCAAACCCAGACAAGGGCTGGAAGCTTCCTGATGATGTCGCACAGAAGACCATCGACATCTATCTTGAGGGCTATGAGAAGCTCACAGGCAAGCCACTTGGCAAGTAATCATCCACGGAGCTGATTCGAGGTGCGTGAGGAGAACTACTAAATTAAAAATATAATTAAAACAGTATCTATATAGTAGATGGTATACACTGGCGATGCCAGGGGACATACTGCTTACTATATGGACACTGTTTTTTTATATTGGAGGATATTTGGCTCAATTTGGATTTTTATATCTGGAGGCAGCTATTTAGTAAGCTCTGGTACAATTTTTGTACCTTTCCATGTGAAACGGCAGAAAAAAGATATAACAATACAGAAAGTTATACCTTTTTGCGAGTTTATAATAAAAATAGGGAAAAAATTTTACCACAAAAAGCCAGATAGATTTAAAAATAGAAAAACTTGCTGTTATTAGATGCGGCGTTCGTGAACTTCGTTGAAATAAATGGCTCTGGGTGGTAAAGTGTAACTGTTATAAACGGGCAAAATCAAATGCGATTTTACAAGGAGGTAACAATGAAGAATATGCTGCGTGTGGCAGCCGTTACGCCGAAGATTCACATCGGAAGTGTCAGCGGAAATGTCAGAGAGATAATGGATATATATGAAGAGTATAAGGATGCTGCGGATGTCATAGTGACGCCGGAGCTGTCCATCACGGGATATACCTGTGCGGATTTGTTTGAGAACAGAAAGCTCATAGACGGTGCGAGAAGAGGTCTTCTTCAGCTTGCCATGGCAACTTGTACCGGTCAGTCGGCACTGGTGGTCGGTCTGCCATTTGAGGTGGACGGGGAGCTGTTCAACTGTGCGGCGTTCCTGCAGGGCGGAAGAGTCATGGCCATCGTGCCGAAGACTTACCTTCCAAACTACGGCGAGTTCTACGAGAAGAGATGGTTCTCAGCCAGAAAGTATGATGCGGTGATGGTCAATCTCATGAATCCGGAAGATGACGGAGATGAGCTTGAATATAATGCCGGTTCAAAGAAAGCCGGGGACAGGGCTGTTGGCAGTGAAGTGCTGTTTGGCAACAATGTGATGATAGAGATGGGCAGCGGAGACCAGAGAGTCAAGCTTGGCATAGAGATATGTGAGGATGCCTGGACTCCGGTTTCGCCGGGAAGACTTCTTGCCATGGCGGGAGCAGAGGTCATACTCAACCTTTCCGCGTCAAATGAGGTCATAGGAAAGGCTGCATACAGGCACAAACTGATAGGAAGTGTGTCGTCGGACTGTCTGTGCGGATATGTGTATGTGTCGGCTGGAATGTACGAGTCCACATCGGATCTGGTATTTTCAGGACACAATCTGATGTACGAGAACGGTAAACTCCTCGGCGAGGTAAAGCCATTTGAGAACGGAGTGCTGATCAGGGATATAAGTCTTACCAAGATAAGACACGACAGGATAGCCAACAAATCATTTGCCGACTGTAAGCGTGATTTCGCATTCAGAAAGTATGAGACGGTGGTGTGCGATACCCCACTCATGGACAAAGGAAATGTGCTCATGAAGGTGAAGATGACACCATTTGTCCCATCGGGAAATAAGCTTGAGAGGTGCATGGCGATATTCAAGATGCAGGTTGCCGGACTTCAGAGAAGGATAGAGGCCACCCACTGCAAATGTGTGGTCGTGGGAGTGTCAGGTGGACTTGATTCCACACTGGCTTTGCTGGTTTCAGCACAGGCGGTGAAGAATGCGGGACTTCCATCCACAACTGTCGTGGGAATCACCATGCCGGGATTTGGAACGACAAACAGGACGAAGAATAACTCCACGGAACTCATGAGACTGCTCGGCTGTGACAGCAGAGAGATAAGCATAGCTGCATCGGTGAGACAGCATTTTGCCGATATCGGACAGGATGAGAGCGTGCATGACATAACTTACGAGAACTGTCAGGCGAGGGAGAGAACGCAGATACTCATGGATGTCGCTAACAAGGAGGGCGGATTCGTGGTTGGAACCGGAGATCTCTCGGAGCTGGCACTTGGCTGGTGCACCTACAACGGCGACCATATGAGCATGTATGCGGTGAATACAAGTATACCAAAGACGCTGGTGCGCTCACTTGTGAACGAAGTCGGACACTTCATGGAGGTTGACGGATTTGCGGGCATCGCGCCGATCATAGACGATATTATAGACACACCGGTCAGCCCGGAGCTGTTGCCACCGAACCCGGACGGAACCATCGCGCAGAAGACGGAGGACACCGTGGGATCATACATCCTGCACGATTTCTTCTTATATTATACACTGCGATATGGAATGTCACCTGAGGAGGTAAATGAGCTGTGCAAGGAGGCTGTAAGACAGAGTGACGAGTACAATTTCTCAGACAGCGAGATCGACAAATGGCAGAAGGTATTCTACACGAGATTCTTCCGCCAGCAGTTCAAGAGAAACTGTATGCCGGACGGCGTGAAGGTCGGAACCGTGTCGGTCAGCCCGAGAGGCGATCTGAGACTGCCGTCTGAGATTGAATTTGAGGACTTTTTGTAGATATATTTTATAGTGGAATTATAGGATTTTGCCATATACAATAATTATATTTTTACATGAATGTTCAAACATAACCCAATCAGGGGAATACGATGCCGCCGGTCCTTAGGTGGCGCAGCAGGCGTCACCTTAGTACCGTTGCAGGCTGAGTTAAGCGGGAGCGCCCCCCTGATGGGTATGATTGACATTCATGTAATATTAACTTAGATATTGGCAAAATCCAACATCAAAGGAGGACTAAGAAATGCCATTTATAGATTCAAAGGTTACAGTGAAGATGAGCGATGACCAGAAGGAGACTCTTAAGAGCAGTCTCGGTCAGGCGATAACAACGATGAACAAGACAGAGAGCTACCTTATGGTTGGCATCAACGATGGATATGACTTGTTCATGGGTGGAAAGAAACTGGATAAGGGTGCATATGTGGAGGTAAGCGTATTCGGCGATGTGACTCCTAAGGCATGTGATGCCATGACAGGAAAGATCTGCGATATATTTGCAGATGTGCTTGGAATCCCGGGAAATGCGGTGTACGTGACTTACCACGGTGTGCATGACTGGGGCTGGAACGGAGGTAATTTCTGATGTGGGAGATAGAAGTCCTTGACGCTCTCCAGAATATACATACCCCATGGCTCGACAAGATCATGGTGGCGATCACATCACTTGGAAATGCGGGGATATTGTGGATAGTACTGGCGGCGGTGCTGCTGATCATTCCAAAGACGAGGAAGGCAGGGCTGTGCATGGCCATCGCACTTATCCTTGATCTTCTCATAACCAACTGCCTGCTCAAGAATCTTGTCGCAAGGACAAGACCTTACGATGTGGCGAACTTCACGGATCTGATAGTGAAGAAGCCTACGGATTATTCATTTCCGTCGGGACACACGGCGGCGTCGTTTACTGCGGTTACGGCGTTGTTTATGAGGAAAGAGAAGCTTTTGGGCAGTATAGCATGTGTTGTGGCTGTGCTTATTGCTTTTTCAAGGATGTATCTGTATGTACATTTTCCGACGGATATTCTGGGCGGTATAGTTGTCGGTATCGTTGCCGGTGTGGCAGCAGGACTGATACTCAAGGTGATCGACACGAAACTGGCGACCAGAAATGAAAAATCCGACATGGGAAATCAATGAGAAATGAAAAGACTGCATACAAGCCGTGACTGCGAGGGTGCATGGCAAGAATCAGCTGTTGGGAGGTTCCTGACAGCTGATTCTTTTTGTGTTGACGGCTTGCCAGTGAGTTGCCGGATAGTGTGGTAAAGATTGACTGAATACACAGAAATTTCACAAATGAAACGCCCATGTGTACTATTGACATTAAAAAATATAAGTATTACTATTTATGCAACTTGCGTCAAATCATATATAGCTGGCGATCAGATATCGCATATCATAAATCAAGTTCCCGATTTTGTGCATCTGAGGAATCTGCCAGCATTTCAATTCGAAACAAGGAGGAAATAGAATGATCAAATCATTGCTTGGTCAGGTGGGCGAGTATAAGAAGGACTCGATACTTACACCTGTATTTACGGCGGCAGAGGTCTTTATGGAGATACTCATTCCATTTGTGACCGCCAAGATAATCGACGAGGGAATCAATGGGCAGGATATGAACAAGGTATATATGTATGGCGGTCTTATGCTTGTTCTGGCTTTCCTGAGTCTTTTCTTTGGAGTTATGGCTGGTAAATACGCCGCCAGTGCATCGACAGGATTTGCGTGCAATCTGAGAGAGGGCATGTACAGAAATGTGCAGGAATTTTCGTTTGCAAATATTGATAAGTTCAGCACGGCCAGTCTTATAACACGTATGACAACCGATGTGACAAATGTACAGAATGCGTATCAGATGCTTATACGAATTGCAGTCCGTGCACCGCTCATGCTCATTTGCAGTATGATAATGTGCTTTACCATCAACGTGGAACTTTCACTTATATTTGTGGTGGCACTTGCGGTTCTGGCATTTGGTCTGTTCTTTATAATATTCAAGGTAACACCTATATTTGATGAGGTGTTCAGAAACTATGATAACCTGAATGCCAGTGTTCAGGAGAATGTATCAGCGATAAGAGTCGTAAAGGCATTTGTTAGGGAAGAATACGAGGATAAGAAGTTTGGGAAGGCAGCAGGAGTCCTTGCAGAATTGTCCATAAAGGCTGAGAGCCTGCTGGCATTCAATAATCCTATCATGATGTTTGTCGTCTTCACATGTATGATGCTCCTGTCATGGATTGGAGCACACTTTATAGTCGGCGGAAGTATGACGACAGGTAATCTCACCTCACTTTTCAGTTATGTCATGAGCATGATGATGTCCCTGATGATGTTGTCCATGGTATTTGTCATGATTTCCATGAGTATGGCAAGTATGAGGCGTATTTCTGAAGTACTTGAGGAGACTCCAACCATGACAAATCCTGATGAGCCGATCATGGAGGTTCCTGACGGAAGAATAGATTTTAATCATGTAGATTTTGTGTATAAGGCCGGAAGTGCTGAGGATACACTTAAAGATATAGATATTCATATAAAGTCTGGTGAGACTGTCGGTGTGATAGGCGGAACTGGATGCGGTAAGTCTACATTTGTCAATCTGATAAGCAGGCTCTATGATGTAAAGCCCGACAGCGGTTCGGTCTGTGTCGGAGGCCACGATGTGCGTGATTACGACATGGAGACCATCAGAAACGAGGTTGCGGTGGTGCTTCAGAAGAATGTGCTGTTTTCAGGAACTATACTCGACAACCTGAGATGGGGCAAAGAGGATGCCACAGAGAACGAGTGCCGTGAGGTGTGCGAACTTGCCTGCGCGGATGAGTTCATAGACAGGATGCCAGATGGATACAACACCTGGATAGAGCAGGGAGGAAACAACGTGTCCGGTGGTCAGAAGCAGAGACTCTGTATCGCCAGAGCGCTGCTCAAGAGCCCGAAGGTGCTTATTCTTGATGACTCTACAAGTGCCGTGGATACTGCAACGGATGCGAAGATCAGGCAGGCATTTGCGACAAAGATACCGAATACCACCAAGATCATAATCTCACAGAGAATATCCAGTGTCCAGGATGCCGACAGGATCATAGT
>JAQYAS010000075.1 GCA_029338615.1 Clostridiales bacterium | reverse complement strand
TACATTTTATCCTGTACTTTGTTCCAAGCTTCTTTATCATCTGTTTTAACCCCATTTTCTTAATTGTACTCAGTCATATTCCACCTTCATCAGGCAAAGTCCATGTGGAGGCGCCGTAGGCCCCGCCAGCTGCCTGTCCATCCCGGCTATGATCTCAGGAATATGCTCCGCACTCATATTCCCATATCCAACCTCTACCAGTGTTCCGGTCAGTATCCTCACCATGTTCTGTAAAAAGCCATTTCCATGGAATCTCATGCGGACGTAGTATCCCTCCTTGACTATATCCACATCGTATATGGTTCTGACCGTGGATTTCTTCATCTTATTGTTACCACAAAAAGATCTGAAATCATGCTTTCCGACAAGATACGATGCAGCCTTTTTCATCACATCCACATCAAGTATACTGCCCTGCGGCACACACCACACATAATTTCTGTCAAATACAGGTTTCTCAGCACCTACATACAGCGTGTATTCGTAGACTTTACCGGTTGCATTCAGCCTTGCATGAAACCTGTCCCCGGCCACAGCAACATCAAGCGCGCAGATATCCGCAGGCAGATATCTGTTCAGATAGTCTTTTATCTCTTCCGGAGTCTTATCCGTTTCTAGCCTTCCATTCGCCACCATGGCTCTGGCATGTACTCCCGCATCAGTCCTGCCTGCACCATGGATATCGCCCTTTGCATCGACCATCCTGGTGAGGACCGCCTCTATTCGCCCCTCCACTGTATCCGCATTTGTCTTGCTCTCCCAGCCGTGATAACGTGTGCCATCATAGCTGAAAGTAAATCTGTAATTTGTCAAATGTATATCCTCCCAAAACGCCTTGGCCGCTCAGATCACAGCAGCAGTGTTGAATCACTCCTGCTCCAGCTTTACCTGCTCGCCTGTGTCTGCCTCAAATTCCTTTACCTGTTCAAGCCAATATTGCTTATCTTTTTCTGTTATCGGTCTTATGACTTTACATGGATTTCCAGCAGCTATCACACCATCCGGAATATCCTTTGTGACAACCGCCCCTGAACCTATGACAACATTTGAACCTATGGTCACACCCGGATTGATGACCGTATTGCCGCCAATCCATACATTATCGCCTATTGTGACCGGCTTGCCAAGCTCCACACCGGCATTTCTGATCATCGCATCTATCGGATGACATGCGCAGTATATATTGACCCTTGGTCCCAGAAATGCATGATCTCCAATGATAACATCACACTGATCCAGAACTATCAGCCCTGTATTTGCATAGAAATAGTCTCCCACATGTATATTTGTTCCATAGTCGCAGTAAAATGGCGGCTCTATGTAACAGTCCTTTCCCATGTGTGCGAATAATTTTCCAAGATACTCGCCTGTTCTCGTCATTGTCTCAGACCTCGGAGCACCATTGAACTTATCAACCAGATCCTTCGCCTTACCCTCAGGATCCCAGTCCACACATCTGTATAATTTACCTGCTTTCATTCTGCCAAACATTTTCTCTACTCTATCCATAGAATTTTCTCCTCGTATTATAATATTTACTCATCATGTTTATAACTGACTAAAAGATACCATTCTTTATGGCTGCAATCAACCGCAAATAATATATTTCATATAAGCAAAATACATGACTATGCTCATCAATCGGCACGCATGTTCAGTCCGTTTTTGAAACCATTTATCCCTTTTCACATCATTCTATTTAAATTATGAGAAAAATTGTACCTTTTTTATTTTTTCCCACAGAAATTCCCCCAACATACCATATCGCCTGTACATTTTGGCTTAATTTTCTTCTACACAGGAGAATTGTTGGACCTTTTCAGCACAGCTTTCAATTCAGGGAAAAATAAAATCCATGATATATGTGTGCAATCGATAATGCAGACTGCCTTGCTTTGACGCTTCCTGCCGAGTGCATATGGACGTCAGTCAAAGTGAGGCCAGGCAAATAAGCTTCTATCACTATCAGAAAAACTGCTCTCCAGTTTGAATAATGCCCCTTAGCATATATCTCCAATCGGTAGCGTAATCGACTGAGTTTCAGCGCTTATTGCCGGAGCGGTGCGCAAGGACGCCCTTTTCCTGCGCAGAGCGCAGTGCAAATATAAGCAAGCTGAAATGTAACCTTCTGTCCAACCGTTACCAGCCGTTTTCAGGGAAAAATAAAATCCATAATATATGTTGGCAATCGATAATGCAGACTGCCTCACTTTGACGCTTCCTGCCGAGGCGGCGACCGCAAATGTTCTTATCGCGGTCAGAGCCGAGTGCATATGGAAGTCAGGCAATGTGAGGCCAGGCAAATGTGATTGCACACATATATTATGGATTTTATTTGATCTGAAAATGGCGTCCGTCCTCAATACACATAAAAGTACATCCCAAACCAATGCAGCGCAGCCCCCAGCATCACAAAGATATGCCAGATAAAGTGCGCCCCCTTGGTGTCCTTCACAAATGGAATCATGCCAAGCGTGTACACAATGCCACCGCCCACGATCCATCCCAGAAGCGGCTTGTCATTTCTGAACCAGCCCGGAATGAACATGATGGCGCTCCATCCGATGACGAAGTACAGCGTATAGTGTATCGGTCTGAACCTGCCCGGTCCGAACACACAAATGATGGTGATCCCCGCTATGATAAGTGCCCACTGCACACAGAACAACACTATTCCAAGCACATTTCCCCAGTACACAAGGTACAGTGGAGCAAATGTTCCTCCTATCAGCAGATATATCGAGGAATAGTCAAATCTTCTCCAGAGCCGCTTGACTGCCAAACCGGATTTGTATGAGTGATACAGGCAGCTCATGAGAAACATCAATATCAGTGATATTCCATAAAAACACGATGCCATCACTTTGAGTCCTGTGTCTGACTTCAGGAGAAGAAGGACAAAGCCGGCTATGGCAAGCCCTGCTCCTATTCCGTGGGTAACAGCATTCCCCACCTCCTCGAGAACGGTGAGCTTTGGCGGCTCATTCAGTTCCCTATAGTGCTGCTTTTTTGCTATTTTTGAATCTTTCTTCTCTTCTTTGCTTTTCTCTTTGTCCAGCTCAGCTTTCTGCTGACTGCTCATGTCTAATTCCGAGTTCTTTATTTCTGCCATATTTAATCCTAAAACTTCTTTCTATCTATAATTTATACTGCTAAAGTGCCTCAAACACCTGCACCCCACGTCTCTTCAGCCATATTCTAAACAAAACTGCAGCGGCTGCCGTCAATGCAGTGCTTATTGCTAGATACATTGTCGCTCCGGTAAAACCTCCGAATAACAAATATCCCACCACAAGTACAATAATATATACAAAATTCGATAAAAGAGCAACAAGTACTCCCATGCTCTGCTTCACGACTGCTGTTTCCGACGTCCAGTCAAGCTTTGGCATCTTGAGATTGACTGCAAGCCCTATGTATGCAGTCAGGCACACATAAAGACATGGTATCAGTAACATCATCACGCCATCTACAAGTGATGGTGTCACAAAAACAAGCATCACTATATCAAGGATCAGCGCCGGAATCAGGGTAAGTATCACATGCATCCTCAGTTTTGCCCTGAGTATCTGCCACGATGTGACTGGAAGTGAACGCACGATCCAAAGATTCTTTCCCTCCAGAGATATCGATGGTGCAGTCAGATCATTCATCGACGCGGCGGCACATACGGCTATACATGCCCCAAATACAAGCACTCCATCTGGTAGTCCATGAATTTTCGTAATCATATCTACTACATACTGCCCTTTAACAAGACAAACCACTGCCAAAGCGATCATAATCAATGTCCCCAGGGAACAGTTGAGCATATATACGGCAGAAGCTGCCAGTCTTTTGAACTCTTTCTGAAGAAGTGCTGCATCCTGACTCTGCGCCTTTGCAGCTTTTATTATATTCTTCCTTTTGGTATGTCCGGCTTTTGTCGTCACGATTCCGATGAATGTTCTCTCAAGTACCAGCCACACAGCAAGAGAGATGATCAATGTGCCTGCTGCCACAAACGCCAGTTGTAGTCCATCTCCTGTAGCCGCACGACCAATTGAATAGAGCGGGTATGCAGAACCTTTTATCTTTGCACTGTATTCTCCGCTGTTTGCCAGGATCTTTGAGAGCATCTTATTTGCATTCATGTATACTGCATAATATGCGGCTATAAATGCCAGTGACAGTACAACTGTCACAAAGCTCTTATTTCTGGTCTTATTGCCTATCTTTCCCACTACCCAGCCAAGTATACATGAAAGCACCAGTATGACAAATGTCAGAAAAACCAGCACTATAATAGATGACATGACCGGCCACACACCGGGATGGGCTAATATTCCATATACTATGATACCGGGAATCATGGCGGTCACGGCGAACATCGTGCCCATGACATACACGCCTGCCAGTCTGGAAAACAATATATCTCTGACCGGTATTGGAAGTGATAACATCAGATCATTGTCTTTTGCCTGATAAAGGCTTGCATATGTATTGAACACACTTCCAAATATACCTATGGCAAGGGACATCATAGCCATCATAGCCATATACATCCAGTCTAGTCCCACGGCGCAGAGCTGAGCACACATCGAGTATGCCACGCTGCCAAACATGCTGCCCATGCAGCCGAGTATGAGCGCGATATATATGACTATTCCAAATACCGCAGCGCCTTTGGATTTAGATTTTCCAGTTTTCCGGTCAACAAAAAATCCACTGAAAAGCTGCTTGAGCTGTTTTTTCATCAGTATCCTTATCATGACTCACCCTCCAGCTCAAGGAACACAGATTCAAGTGACTCGTCTCCCTTCACCTGCTCCATTATGCCCGCCTTCACCAGTCGTCCGCCTTTGATGATTGCCACTTTATCGCACAGCTTTTCTGCGACTTCCAATACATGTGTGGAGAAGAATATCGCCCCTCCGTCATCACACATTTTTCTCATCATCTGCTTGAGTATATGGGAAGCCTTTGGATCGAGTCCGACAAACGGTTCATCCATGATGACAAGTTTCGGCTCATGTATCCATGCTGATAAGATTGCCAGTTTCTGCTTCATACCATGGGAATACTCGGATATCAGCTGTCCTAGGTTGTCTTTTATCTCAAATGCGTCAGCATATTTGTCTATGAGCTCGTCCCTGACTTCCTCCGGCACGTCAAATATATCTGCTATAAAATTCAAATATCCGATTCCGGTCATAAAATCATACATATCTGGATTGTCAGGAATATATGCCATCTGTTTCTTGCATTCCAGCGGTTTTTCCTTTATGGACTCACCATCTATAAGGATATCTCCCTCCTCAAAATTCAGGATCCCTGTACACGCCTTTATAGTGGTTGTCTTACCTGCTCCGTTGTGTCCGATGAAACCATATATCTCCCCCGGCATTATATGTAAGCTTAGATTGTCCACCGCCAACTTATCTCCGTATCTCTTTGTGAGATTTTTTATTTGCAGCATATTATTTACTCCTTTTCCACTTTTTCCTCTTCATTCTTCCCCTGAATTCATCAAGTGCCGCGCGTCCAGGTCCTGTCATAGGTTTGATCCACCTTCCTTTTAACAAGTACGGTGTAAGTATGACAAATCTCAGAAGTTCATCCGTGTAAACAAATGAGAACACTGCGAGAAATGGCAGCTTAAGCACCATTCCTGCTACCCATGTAGCCGGGACCGAAAACAACATCAGTCCACTGATCTCCATAACTGTTCCAACGATGGCCTCACCGCCTGCACGGAAGCACTCGTTCTGTATATAGCAGCATGTTCTGACTGCTCCGAAGAACAGATATATTATAAGCATATACTTTGTGTACATCATCGCCTCAGCCCCGAGTCCAAACAATCCGAACAGCGGATTGTGCAGCAGCATCATGATGAGCACAATTGTGAATGTGATGGCAGGACATACCAGTGCAGCTCTCTTGGCATAGGAAAGTCCCCTGTCCAGATTACCGGCACCGACTTCATTTCCCACGGCAACGCTGGACGCATTTGCCAGACCACCAAAAAATGCATATACAAACCCTTCACATACACGGAATGCAGCCATGGCAGCTATGGCGGTATCACTCTGATGTCCCATGACAACGTTGATTATCATCTGGCCCACGCCGTAGAGAATCTCGTTGCACACGATTGGGAATGCCTTGGACGCATAGGACTTCACAAACCCCATATCAATATCAAATGCCTTTCGCGCGCTGAACTTTATCTCGTGACTGCTCTTTGCAAGATACAAAATGAGCAATGCTATATTCACGATTCCTGACACCAGTGTACCTATAGCCGCACCGGCAACTCCCATCTTGGGAGCGCCAAATCTACCGTAGATCAACACAAAATTTATACAAAAGTTGAGTAAAAGTGAGATGATGGAGCATACCAGTGGCACCTTCACCCTCTCCGTTGACTTAAGAAGTGCTGTAATTATTGCGGCAAATACCTGAAGCGGATAAGACCATCCAACTATTCTCATATATGGCTTCGCAAGTGCTATGATCTCTACTTTATCTGTATATATTCCAAGTATCCACCCTGGTGCAGCCACAGTCACCACCGCAAATGCTATTCCAAATATTCCCGCACATATGATCGCCAGACCAAATGCCTTGTTCATTCCCTCTGGATCCTTGGCACCCCAGTATTGAGACATGAACAGAAGGGAGCAGCTGACAAATCCCCAATATGTTGAAAACAAAAGTGATCCTATCTGTGCACACACGCCAACCGCCGCAACGGCGATCTCGCCCTCACTTCCTATCATGATGGTATCAACCATACTAGCGGTGGTCGCCAGCAAATTCTGCATCGCAATAGGCACAGCAAGCACAGCAAGCATTCTGGCAAATTCTTTCCATGTCACCTTTTTATTATTTTTTACAAAGCCCGTAGCAGCACTTCCCATATCGTTACCTCTTATTCCATAGTATACCATTATCCATATTTTTTGATGCGTCCGACTATTGTACTCCCGAATAATTGTATTTGCAATGGCTTTATACCTGTAGTGTAAGATATTTTCTTATTAATTTTAATAAGCGCACCACATTCATTCCATCTGTGATGCGCCAAGCCTTGTTATTTTCAAGTATTATATTTTTGTGTGCCATTGTTACATACTGTTGGTTGACAAATCTTCGAGTTCATGCTCTACTCTCTCAAGCTCGCCGTCACTCCAGTTCTCTCCCAGTGCAAATACTGCCCTGCACACACTGAAGTTCACCTCGCCATCTGCGTTGATCTCCCCGGAGATCACTCTGTGGGAGATCTTCTGAAGTATGGAAAGTATGTCTATCCGCACGTCCGATATGACAGAAGGCTCTGCCACATTGCCATCACTATTGCCTTCCTCGTGCTCTGTCCGCTCTTCTCTGTACACGCTCTCCCAGTCATAATCTGCAGTCCTGCCACATGGTGCACCGCACACACTGCAGTCAGGGACAATTGTATGCTTATCAGCATGCGCCCTTGCGATCATCGCCTCCATGTCTGCATCAGAGATGCCAAGAGCAATATCAGACATGTGCAAACCTTCTATTATTATGTTATTTGTATCATCAGTCACATGCATCATCCCATCAGTGGCTCTCACCAGCCCTATCAGAGCACCGGCCAGACGACTGCCTGTCTCAGTTGTAATTCTTATTTTATCTTCCATTGTCTTTACCTTTCATGGTGCTGTGAAGAAAATGTCAGTCAAGGATTCTTCCATCTATTGATATTGTTGCAACCTGCCATGGGATAAACTTGCCGCTGTCCTGAAGTGCCTTCTTCGCAGCCATCTCCAGTCCTCCACAACAAGGAACCTCCATACGGACTATTGTAACACTTTGTATATCATTTCGACTGATAATCTCTGTAAGTTTCTCTGAATAATCCACGCTGTCAAGCTTTGGGCATCCAATCAGAGTCACATGTCCCTTTATGAATTTCTCGTGGAACGATGCATAGGCATAGGCTGTACAGTCCGCCGCTATAAGAAGCTTTACTCCATCAAAGTATGGCGCATTTACCGGGGCAAGTTTAATCTGCACCGGCCACTGTGTGAGCTGACTCGGGCGCTCATAATTATATATGTCACCCGCCTGCTGGTTGACTGTTTTATCAGGTGTATTCTGTACGCATTCTACTGCTGCCTGTTCATAGGAGCTTGCCTGTACCGCTTCACCTGAAGCTGCTGCCGGTCTCCTGAATATGCTTCTCGCCATAGAACCAGGGCAACCGGAGTGTGCCGGACTTTTTTCATGCATCACTTCTGAGCCAACCATATTTCTGGATTTTTCTGCATCGAGTCTTGCCTGTTTGTTTGCCACGACTGCCGCCTCATCATACGCAGCCGCCTCTCTCTCCACAAATGTTATGGCTCCTGTAGGACACGACGGCAGGCAGTCGCCAAATCCATCACAATAATCGTCTCTGAGCAGCTTTGCTTTGCCGTTTACCATGCCTATAGCACCCTCATGGCACGCATTTGCACAGGCTCCACATCCATTACACTTGTCCTCGTCTATCTGTATAACTCTTCTTATCATATATATTTCCTCCAATCTTTTTCCTGCTTTTCAACGTCATTATATTCAGTCAGGGCATTTGTGTATGTTGAATTTTCAACATAAAAAATGTTATACTCTCCAGGGACGCTTCTTTTGTCACAATGAGTTTCCCGCTGTGATATAAATACAATCCAGGGGACACTTACGTGTTGCAAAAGTAGCGTCCCC
>JAQYAS010000074.1 GCA_029338615.1 Clostridiales bacterium | reverse complement strand
CTTACAGAAGCTATCAAGGCTGAGCTTGCAAATAAATAATTTATAGTAATATATACAGTAGTTTACAGCCCTCATCTGAAGTCAGTCTATATTAATGACTTCAGATGAGGGTGTTTTTGGAATGAGCAAATAGTCGGAACTTATAATATGGACTGAATTCAGTTCCTTGTACTATAAATTAGCTTTACACGGGCTAACCAGTCCGGTAGCATTTGATATTTAAAAGAATATATTAATAGTATAATATATAGAGATACCTTGATAAGGTATATCTGAAAAGAGGGCTTATTATGGATAAAATAATTTACCTGGATCATGCGGCAACCACACCGGTGAGACCAGAGGTGCTTGACGCCATGTTACCTTATTTCACAGAAAAATATGGAAATCCATCTGGAATATATACATTTGCATCTAAGAACAGGAACGATGTAAATGCAGCCAGAGATATTATTGCGTCATCTATCGGTGCAAAGCCTGAAGAGATATACTTTACGGGTGGTGGATCAGAATCTGATAACTGGGCACTTAAATCAGTGGCGGAAGCATATGGGAATAAGGGGAAACACATAATAACCACAAAGATCGAACACCATGCAATACTTCATACATGCGAATATTTGCAGAAAAGGGGATATGAAGTGACATATCTGGATGTGGATGAAAGAGGAGTAGTTGATATTTCATCTTTGAAAGCAGCTATAAGACCGGATACAATACTTATATCTGTCATGTTTGCAAATAATGAGATAGGAACCATAGAGCCGGTACGTGAAATTGGAAGACTTGCGAAAAGCCATGGGATAATATTCCATACGGACGCAGTGCAGGCATATGGACAGCTTCCTATAGATGTGGATGATTTGAATATTGATATGCTTAGCAGTAGTGGACATAAGTTTAATGGTCCTAAGGGTGTGGGATTTCTGTATGTCCGAAGTGGAATACGAATAGGCAGTTTTATCCATGGTGGGCAGCAGGAGAGAGGCCGAAGGGCAGGTACTGAAAATGTTCCCGGAATAATCGGAATTGGAAAGGCTGCCGAGATTGCCATTTCTTCCCTTGATGAGCGAATGGTAAAGGAAACACATCTGAGGGATCATCTCATAAAGAGACTTATTTCCGAGATACCATATACCAGGCTTAATGGACATGAGTCGAGAAGACTGCCAAACAATGTAAATGTAAGTTTTCAGTTCATTGAGGGTGAGACCATTCTTATAATGCTTGATATGGCAGGAATATGTGCATCTGCCGGTTCAGCCTGCACATCGGGAAGTGTAGATCCATCACATGTTCTGACAGCCATAGGCCTTCCTTCTGAGATAGCACATGGTTCGGTCAGATTTACACTTGGTTACGAAAACACCATGGAGGAGATAGATTATGTGGCGGACAGAGTTGTGGAGATAGTTGAAAAGCTTAGAAATATGTCACCAATGTATCAGGATTTTATCAGGAGAAACAGATGCTGACAAGACAATCAGTACACGTATCAATGCTTCTTTGGGGGAGCATATTCTGTGCTATTGCAGCACTTTGTATGTACCTTTGTAAGAGCTTTGAAAAAGAGAAAAGAAGATGGATGATACTGATGCAGATATGCTGCGGCATGCTGTTGTTAAATGACGCACTTGCATGGTATTACAGGGGAGCAGCAGGAAAATTTGCATATGGTATTGTCAGGTTGAGCAATTTTTTTGTATTCCTGTTCAGTGTTGCGCTTATAATATTGTTTAATGCGTATATATGCTGTTTGCTATTTGGTACGGCAGATTTAGCAGTGCTGGCAGGGAATAATGACAGTAAAGGTAATGCAGTTAAAATAAAAAGAGATTTTCCAATTATCAGGATATATGCTGTATACATAATAGCTGTTATTGGAATAATACTTGTTATTGTATCCCAGTTTACAGATTTGTATTATTATATAGATACTGACAATCTGTATCACAGGAGCAGAGGATATATATTATCTGTAATCATCCCGATGCTATGTATGCTCATAGAATATTCTATTATAGTACAGTATAAACAAAATATTGAATTTTATATGTTAATATCCATCATATCCTATTTGACTTTGCCTTTTGCAGCAACCATTGCACTTATTTTTTATTATGGAATCTCACTTGTAAATATTGCCATCGGTGTATCCATGATACTTATGTTTATTACTTCTATGGTTGAACAGAGCAGGATAATTGCTACTGAAAAGGCAAAGGCTTCAGACCTGAAAATAGAACTTATGATGTCACAGATAGCTCCTCATTTTATCTACAATACTTTAACTACGATAAGTCAGCTTTGTGAAAGTGATCCTCTTCAGGCAAAAGAAACAACTATAGAATTCTCAAATTATTTGAGGGGAAATCTTAACGCTTTATGCAGCAAGGAGTGCATACCATTCAAAAAAGAACTGATGCACACCAGATATTACACAGCAATAGAAAAAAAACGATTTGGCTCAAGAATAAATGTAGTATATAATATAGAAGAATCTGATTTTATGCTGCCGGCTCTAACATTGCAGCCCTTGATAGAAAATGCAATAAAGCATGGTTTATGTATGAAAGACGGTGGCGGTACAGTCCGTATAATTACAGAGAACAAAGGTGAAAGTATATATATAACAGTTATGGACAATGGAGTCGGGTTTGATGTTAATACAATTAATAATGATGGTTTGACACATGTAGGACTTAAAAATGTGGAGAGGAGACTCAAAAGCATGTGTGGTGGAAGCCTTGAAGTGTCCAGTATACCCGGAAAGGGTACAATGGCGGTTATCACCCTTGCAAAGCACATATAAGGAGAAAAAAATGAGAATAATTGCAGCTGATGATGAAATCTATGCATTACAACATATTGTAAATTCGATAAAGGAAGCAGCTCCTGACGCCGAACTTCATTCTTTTATGTCTGCTAGGGAAGTGTTGGAGTATGCAAAGGATAACCCTTGCGATGTGGCATTTCTGGATGTTCAGATGGGAGCCGTGTCCGGTATTGATGTTGCAAAACAGTTGAAGATATGGCAGCCAAAAGTCAATATAGTATTTGTTACGGGGTATGATGAATATATGAATAAAGCAATCAGGCTGCATGTAAGCGGATATGTGGGTAAACCAGCAACAAAAGACGATATAGCAGCAGAGCTTAACAATCTTCTTAATCCGGTGATGCCGGAAGAGGAAAACAAGCTAGTGGCAAAATGTTTTGGTAATTTCGATGTATTTGTTAATGGAAAGAGTCTGGTATTCGAGAAATCAAAGACAAAGGAAATGCTTGCATACTTGATTGACAGAAGGGGCGCAGCTGTTACATCCGGTGAGCTAAGGGCTGTTTTGTGGCAGGATGTTGATACAGATGACAACACACACTCATATCTGTCAAAGATAAAAAAGGATCTTTTGGTAACACTTAACAAAGCAGGACTTGGTGATGTATTTGTGACATCATGGAACAGGTATGCTGTAAATGTTGAAAAGATAAGCTGCGACTATTATAACTATCTGAATAATGAACCGGAGGGTATAAAGGCATTTAATGGAGAATATATGTCCCAGTACAGCTGGGCAGTGCTCAAATATGATTAGCATGTTAAAATAATATAAATTTTTACGGATAATTTACGTATTTTTCTTATTGCTTCCACACAAAGCAAGGTTTTGGCAAGGTTTGTTTTTTATAATGAGAACAAACCTTGTTTTTAATTATAAATATACGGGAAGATACCAATATGAAGATAGATACGATAAGCAGAAAAACGTGGCATAGATTTCTTGCATTGGTACTTACAGTCTCAATTATTTTGACCAGTGTAAATATTGATGCATATAATGTATACGGATCGGCAGATATTGAATATACAAATGCAGAAAACTATCCAGAAGATACAGAAAATAATATTATAGATACAGAAAATGAGCACACGCAGGGAGAAGACTCTGTTGCAGATGACAGCGTTTTGTTATCGCAGACTGATATCACGGACGATGACAATAAGCTTATTTTGGGATTGTCTGACTGGTGGTATGACACAAAAGACCATGAACCGGAAATATCATCTGATGGAAGAAATATTGATTTTTCCGGATATGCATACCCGGAGCCGGCATCGGAGCAGTCAGATATCACACTAGGGGCAAAGCTTGTTTACAACGCTTCCAATGTAATCAGGGGGGATTATTTTGAGATTATATTCCCTTCAATTTTGAAGAGTTTAACTGTATCTGATGAAATAATATCAGACAATATTCTGTACACAGTTGATTATACAGATGAGAGCCACAGCACAGAAAAGCTTAAGGCTGTATTTCAAAATGACGGTAATTACAGTGGTGAGATACCACTGCAGTTTGTCGTGTCTGAAGAAGGAGAGTTCTCCATCGTCTTACAGGAATTTTCAAAGGACAATGATAAAAATGAATATATTGTTATTACACCTGCATCAGACAATGTGGATGATCCTGCTATGCCTTACACATTGAATGAAGCTTTGGATGAAAACAATATCAAAGTTGCCGGTGACAATAATAATGAAGCTTCGGATGATGAAGATAAAAAGAATGAATCATTATATATGGCAGATAATGTTACTATTCTGGATGATCCTTCATTTGAAAAGAAGCTTTTTTCCGTGTATGGCAATATACAATTCAACGAGAAAACTGATGATGGCACTGACTGGAAATCAATTATCAGGCCGCTGGAGTTTGACCAGAAGATAAAGCTCACGGCTTCATATGTTGACAGTGAGGGAAATACACAGACCGTAATGTACTATGCCCAGGATGATCAGCCACAGGATAATTTCTATCTATTGTTTACCCACGACGGAGAAGGTGGAGGTAATTTTGAAGTTACCGGAGTTCCAAATTACGTTGATGTGGATGGCGTAAAATACCCTGTGCAGAAATACAGTGTTACTGTTGATACTCAGCTGCCATATTACGAGTGCAGTAATTTTGATATTGATAATATCAACGATTCACTTATACATATATCTACCCTCAATATGACTGTGAAGAGCCAGAAAGTTACTCTTAAAGCAGACGTAATTGGCGGCACAAATGACACATTTCAGATGAAAGCTGTATACAGCAATACTATGGATGGCGTTAGTACTGAAGAAAAATCAAAAACCATAGTTTATAATGTATCATCTGTGGGCAATGACAAGAATATTTATATTCCGGCTGGTATTGATTATGAAATTTCACAGTCCCCAAAGGATGGCTACAGGCTTCTTGATGAATACAAGGTAACAACACAGAATGATGAAGGTGAGCAAATAACAGATACGTATAATGGAAAGGTATCCGGAAGTGCTGTATATGGCAAGACAGCCACTATCACATCCACCAACTATTCCCAGAATATCAAATATACCTTTGAAGTAAATTGGGTTGACAACAATAATTCAAATCGTCCCCAGCTTTCATCCGATAATTTTGCCATTCAGTATAAAATAGAGGATGGCGAATGGGTGGATGTAACAGAATCAGAGCTTGATACACTTGGTATAACATCTCTGCCAAGGTTTGATTCATCAGCTGCTTCGGAGGGAAAGTATTCTTATACCGGGCTTCCGGCAGTGGATTCTTCCGGCAATGTTATTTCTTACAGGGTAACGGTAGCACATACTCCCGATAAATATATGATTGAATCAAAAGAAGATTCAAGTGTGTTCAAATTCATAGAGACTACTAATTACAATGCTGTAATAAACTGGCTTGATGACAGCAACAGGCAAGGAAAGAGACCTGACACATTGCCAATTAATATATATAGAAAAGTTGACGGCGGTTTCTATGAACAGATACAGCTGCCGGATGATGCTGTCACGAAGTACGGAAATAAATGGCATGTCTGCATTAAGAATCTCCCAAGATACAATGATGAAAATAAAGAATATGATTATGTCATGGTACAGGGAACAATATCTGAGGGAGATGTAATAAATCAAACTAATATTGACAACTACAAAACATACTATAGCAATGGATCAGGTAATTTCAATCATGATATAAAACTCTGTCATAACAATGGACAGATATATGAACGTATATATGGTGTAAAGCATTTTACTGCTACAAAGAATTGGAAGGATACAGAGGAAGACAAAGCAACACGCCCTGAATGCACTGTGTCTTTGTGGAGATATGTAATTACCGGTGATGAGGATCCGGGTGTTGATTGCATGTACACCCAGGGCAAGGCGGCAAAGGTAATATACCGTAAGCCTGTAACAGGGGAGGATGGCAGTGTCACTTACAAGGATATTCTGCTGTCATATACTCTGAGTAATAAAGATGAAGAAGAAATTGTATTTGACCACTCCACTGTGCCTGATATGCCAGAGGGCATGACGCTTCCGGCATACGATGAACAGGGAAGACAGTATGTATATTTTGTCAGGGAGACTTCAGAATCCGACGACTATGAGGTACAGTACAGAAACGGGAATAATGAAGACTGTGAGTCCGGTGCTAAAAGCGGTGGCACCATTACAAATGTAAGGAGGAAAAAGGCTGCAGTAGAGGTTAATAAGCTGTGGCAGTGTCCATCTGATTCATCAGATATAGATGGGGTGTCAGTACAGGTAACAATAAAAGCGCCGGTAAAGGGAACGGATGAATATAAAGAACTCAACGTGTATTCTTCAAGTGCTAATTCATTTGAAAAGCTTGAAGGCGAAGAAAAGGATGAAGCACAGACAATATCCGGTTTCACGCCAAATATATTATCGCAGAGCACAGTGTTTTATGTAAATACTTATGATGAAAATGGATTACCTTTCGACATGGAAAGGGCAGTAATAGAAGAGACTTCCATATACAAAGCCTCTGATGAAGGAGAAAAAGAATATGCAGAGCTAAAAGGTGACGGAACCTTTGAACTTTCAGGAAATACATACAAGTCAGCATCCAAGTATACAGGAAGCATTGTTATAGATGCTGACAATGGCACTAAACGCTACAATTACATCGAGACAAATACCATTACAGGTACAAGAGACTATACTTTAGTGAAAAGCTGGGACAACAGCATTTCGGATGATGCTCTGGCAAATGTCAGCTCTGTCGAATTTGTACTGCAAAGGAAAAGTACAAAGGATGGCAGCTCATATGAAACTGTATATAATGATGTAAAGGTTAATCATGAAGCATACAGACAATGGGAGAATGTTCTTCAAGCTCTTCCAAAATATGATGATGAGGGTTACGAGTATCTGTACCAGGCATATGAGACCGCAATCATATTTAAAGATAATAATAAACTGTCAATGTCAGAGGTTAATAAACAGTATGGATGGAGTTCCACTACTGTGCAGCAGGG
>JAQYAS010000073.1 GCA_029338615.1 Clostridiales bacterium | reverse complement strand
TTGAAATTCTTGTTTGGAATTTCAGGGTTGTCATGTTGTTAATTTTTCAAGGTTCTTTATGTTCTCGCTTCTCAGCGACAACTTCTAAATACTATCACATTCATTTCTTAATGTCAACAACTTTTTTCATCTTTTTTCAAGCTGTTTCATCTTGTCTCACGCGACAGCTTTTATAAAATACCACCATCATTTGGCAAAGTCAAGCACTTTTTTACAAATTTATACCAGTTCAATCCTTGCAATTATAAAGCCCTCATTTTCCATATGATATATACTGCCACAATATGGACAGTTTCTCTGACGAACAGAGTCAAAGCTTCCACCGCAATTACGACAACGAACAGATGTAATGGAGAATCCAGGAGGTTCCATGTAAGCGGTATTTCTACGGAGTGTAACGTCTATACAGTCTCCTCGCCTGTTGATACTGCCATCCTTCTCGCTGTAATTTATCCACCATGTCCTGAGTGTCATGCACAGATGACTTCCCTCCATATGTATATCCTGCACTGTCATAGCCTGCATATATGTCATTTCTATAATATCCTGAAAGTATGGATTTAATGTTCCACCACAATATGAGGCCAGATTCTCCGGGTGGTCTGACATAATTGCCATACGGATAAGAGATATGATCTGTCCCTCAAACTTCTCAAACGAAAAATACGGATCATATGGTGCAAATGCACTTTTGACCTTTCCTTTTGTTGTCACATAGGACCAGAACGGTATTCTCTTTCGTCCATCCCTGTTGAACTGTTTTGTCATAAATATAATAATAGAAATTATATATCCAAATATTCCGCCCATAATAAGTGCTACAAAAAATGACATTAACAAAGCCTGCGGTATTGGAGCTTCCCGGTCAAGTAAAGAAGGTATAAAACATGCAAGGAAGAAAACCAGCATGGTTATCCCCGTGGTCTTTCCCATCTTCATCTGGTTCTTTGTAGACGCATTCTCCCGGATAAAAAATGTATTTGTGACGCGCGGAAACAGATCATTGACACGAAAAACTGTACGACAATATGGACAGCCTTCCGTGAGGGCTGCCACAGGGCTAACTGCACCGCAGTTTGGACAAGTCATGGACATACGTGTAAGTTCCTGCTCATTTGGAGTATGGACAACTGTCTCGTACATCGTATCTTCGGTTACACGCTCATATATTATGCCGGTTGAATTCTGAAATTGCAGATGCCTGTCAACACCCTCATACATGAGATCAACTGTGTACCAGGATGTCTTTCGAGGCACTCTTGTAGTTCCCATCGTTTCTCTCTTCACAGGTGATGTATGCTGAATCATACGAATGCCCTTCCGTGCCATTCTATCCTTCTGAAGGCGAAGAATATATGATGTGTCTCCATCACAGCTGCGTGGACGCATGTCAGAATCATACCAATGATTTAATTCTATGGCAAAATCATCAAATATACTTCTGTGTTTCTCCCATGTCGGAGTATATTTCTTAAATGCTGTCACCTGTTTTCCATAACAGATCAAAGAAATTATACCAGCTATGATCAAAGCCGCTCCAATACATAGAAAAACAAGAGCCGGCGTCTTGTCTATATCTTCAACTGTATAGACTGAGGCACCAAGGAGTCCCAATGCAAACAACACTATACCCCTCACAAATAAGTTCGTTTTTGGCTTTGGCACTTCTAGTTTACGTTTTTTGCTTGTTATATTTGATATATCTGAAAATATTGACATTTTCTTTCCCCCATAAATCCCATTAAACTTTTATTGTTATTGTATCTTTGAAACTATGCCATTCTCTGTCAGTGTCTGCAGGCAGTATATTCTCTGAGCGCCGCCTTCAGATACTCATACCTCAGTCTTTTCTCTTCCTTTGCAAAATGTACCTCCCGCTGCTGCTCCGGATTATCCTCGTAATTTAAGACTTCATCGCCGAACTGCTCGCTTGTGAGATCAAAAGCGCAGTCACCTATCACATTGTAACAATGATAGTTTCCGCCTGGTCTTTTTATACCGTACACCTTTCCACCAAATATATCCTGTGCCAGAAAAGCAGTGATGGAACACTGCCCCAGCGTCATGTTATCCTTTGTCCATCTGTCCCTCATCCTCGGCGCACAGGTATCCGCACACCAGATATGACTCAGTGCATCGTATAGATCTGTTGGGGTATTTATCCCCGGATATTCATCTGTAGCGGCTGGCGCATCCGCATTCTTCCAGCCCCAGAAATTGTATGTCTTTTTTTCATCCATTTGTCTTATCCTCGATACTGTATTATTCCACTGTGTTTTCCAGCACACCGATATTTTCTATCTCACATCTTACCACATCGCCGCCCTTAAGGTACAGTGGTTATCATATACCCAGATGGTCTCTATATATTCATATGATATTGTCACTTGCGTTATCTACTACAGCTCTACTGAAGTTTTCCGTACTCCTCATCCGTCACAGGCTCGCACCACTCATTTGATGTCTCCTCGCCTGGAACCTCGATTGCAAGATGGCTGAACCAGCTGTCAGAAGCTGCGCCGTGCCAGTGCTTTACCTCAGCAGGAATGTTGATGCAGTCGCCTGGATTCATCTCAACTGCAGGCTTGCCCTCCTCCTGATAGTATCCGCGTCCACCGACACATACAAGGATCTGTCCGCCACCGCTCTTTGCGTGATGGATATGCCAGTTGTTACGGCACCCCGGCTCAAATGTCACGTTGAACACTCCAACCTGGCTTGTCGATACTGGAAAGAGATAGCTGTGTCCTATGAAATACTGGGCAAATGCATCATTTGGCTGTCCGATAGGGAATACCATGCTCTTTACATGTGCTCTCATGGCCTCATCCTCATATGGAAGATCGCCCTCATTTACATTCCACACTTCCTTTGCAAGATTGAATACTGCCCAAGCCTTTGGCCAGCCGGCGTAGAAGCCAACATGTGTGATGACCGCTGCGATCTCCTTCTGTGATACACCGTGATCCTTCGCATTCTGAAGATGGAACTTCAGCGATGAGTCAGTGATTCCCTGTGCCATAAGTGCCACAACAGTTATGATACTTCTGGTCTTTACATCGATGTCATTGTTGTTCCAGTTCTCCCCAAAGAGAACATCGTCATTAAAATGTGCAAACTCAGGAGCGAACTCTCCGAGTGCATTTCTTCCCGCTGTCTGTACTATCTTTGCCATTGTTTTTCTCCTTCCAAATGTAACTCTTTTTCATTTATTCGTTGGATGTATGAAAGTTATTATCATCCTTCACTAATTTGTCATACATCTATTCTTTACGCGAGGGTTTTATCTACCCACTTCTCGATCTCCTGTCTGTTTGCCCTGTTGAGCAGTCCGCCTTCTACAAACTCAGCTCCCGGTGCCGACGGCTGGAGTTCCTTGATCGTGTTGCCAAATCCGCTTCCACCTGATGTTGCGAACAATGTGATCTTCTTGCCTGTGAAGTCGTACTTCTCAAGGAATGTATTGATGATCGTTGGAGCCACATACCACCAGATAGGGAATCCAAGTACGATCTCATCATAATTCTCAATATGTGCATTTGAATCATCAAGCTCCGGTCTGATCTTCTTGTCGCTCATCTCGACGCTACTCCTGGATTTCTTGTTCATCCAGTCAAGGTCAGCCTTGGTGTACAGCTCCTTTGGTTTGATCTCGTACAGATCTGCGCCTGCTGCCTCCGATATCATCTCTGCAACCTTTTTCGTGGTTCCGCTTGCACTAAAATATGCTATAAGTTTCTTTGACATTATGTAAACCTCCTTCAACTAAACGTCATCCCATTCTAATCACCTTTGACGTGGAATGATGCTGCATGTCAAGTCTTCGTCAAAAACCTGACACATTCCAATATCCGCCCACACATCCTATGAATGTATGAGCATAAAAATAAGCAAGTACTTTTCAATACATGCTTATTTTAGTCCTGATATATCTATATGTCTAATACCTATATCGAATTATCTGTTATGCCTAAAAGGCATATTGTTACATTGGTCGCTTAATGTTAGAAATTTTCAATTAACTCATTTAATCTTCTGGCCGCTTGATTTTGCAAATCTCATGTGATATAAAGTAAACATTGTTTACCAAATAGTAAATGGAGGTGGCTATCATTCGAGGAAGTACAAAGGAAACAAGGGCGGCAATACTGAAAAGTGCCATGGAAGTCTTTCTTGAGGTTGGATATCAGGAGGCGTCCATGCGTAAGATCGCCGCAAGAGCCGGCATCACTGCTGGCGCAATATACAAGCATTTTTCAGGCAAAGAGGAAATGTTTGACGAGATATTTGCGGAAAGCGGCCGAAAGCTCATGGAAGCCACAGAATCCTTGATCGGAACAGGCTTCACTGCCATGTCAGATGACGAGCTGCTCAAGGTGTTGTATTCCAGAGTATCGATGCAGATCTTCGATATGCTTGAGGGCGACATGCAGCTCTTTCATATGCTGCTAAAGAATGACTCCGGCAAATGTCTGGAGAAATTCCGCAGTATCTACATAGAAAGAAGTGCTGGCTTTGCGCTTAAGTACTATGACGAATTATACAATCGCGGGATTGCAACAACCAAATTATCAGAAAAAGCCGTGTACATGCTCTCTCTGGCCGAATTCTCAATGGTCTGTGAAATAATCGCAGATGACTCATGCCAAAGTGGAGTCACATCAGAGATGAAAACTGCATTTATGGAAGCTATGAATGTTCTGCTGCACGGCATAGAGGCAGGACTGCAGATAGGAGGAAAAACTAATGAAAAAAAAGAAAATTGAAAAGGGCTCTGTCCAGGAGACTCTTCTTCTACCACTGTATGGAAGAAAGCGTGCCATGGAGATGTATCCGGGAAACTTTAACGATCTTGACTGCCAGAGAATATACAACGAAGTCGAAATTGACTATAACAGGAAAGGAATCATGGAGAAAATCGGTGCTATCATGGCTGCCACCAGACAATATGATCTGGCATCTGTCTGCCGATCGTATCTCAAGGATCATCCAAGAGCCTGTGTTGTGAACCTCGGCTGTGGTCTCGACACAACATTCAGCCAGGTGGATAACGGACAGGCACGTGCGTACAATCTGGATTTTCCTGACGCCATAGCTGTCCGCAATGAACTTTTAGGTGAGCGTGAACGCGAGACAAATATCGCCTGTGACCTCAACGATCTCTCATGGTTTGACAAGATAGATTTCCGCCCTGAGAACGGGATCGTATTCTTCGCATCGGGGGTCTTCTACTATTTCAAAACTGAGCAGGTTAAGACTTTGTTTGCCGCCATGGCTGAGCATTTTCCTGGAGGCAAGCTGGTATTTGACGCGACGAAGAAAAAGGGTCTTAAGAACATGCTGAAGACATGGCTCAAGGACTGTGATGACAACATCGGTGTTTATTTCAGTGTCGATGAACTCTCGAAACTTAAGAGCTGGAGTTCTTCATTCAGTTCTGTCATCAGGAAAGGATATCTCACAGGGTACAGACCTCTTGACAAACGATATGGATTTGTACTCAACACTGTTTTCAAGCATCTGGACAAATCCTGCATGTGTCAGATAATCGAGATCGAATTTAAATAGACAGTCATGTCCATGATCAACCTGTATAGATAATTTGACTGGTGTCAAATAGAAAGGATATGTAACTATGGAATACAGATTTACACAGAAATTATTTGGTTATTTCTTTCACAATTCATGCATGAAGCAGGCAAAAGCACAGCATCTAATCCTTGACAGCAAGGCAATAAAGAACGAATACAAGGCAGTCCTTGAGCGTGCCGATGACATAGGAAAGTCGCACCTCATGAGCTCATACTGCATGGGCGCATATTTCATCGCACTAAACAGAAAGACTTCTCTTTCACCGGAGGAATGTTTCAGCCTGTACAAAGACGGGCTGTACAACAATAAACTTTTTCATATGGTTATTGGAAATGCAGACAGCTATCTCGATGAAAAAAAGCTTCCGGGAAGGAAGAAATGGTCTGAGGAATCTCATCTGAGACGCTATAAGAATGACTGGGTTCTTGACATCATCGAGGGCGGGCCAAACGATGACTTCGTACTCGGATATGATTACCACAACTGCGGAATATGTAATCTCTGCCGCGACGAGGGATGCTTTGAACTGGCAAAGTATCTGTGCCGTATGGACTACGTGCTCGCTGACATGATGGGCATGAAGCTCACAAGGACACAGACCCTTGCCGAAAATGGAGCTTACTGTGACTTCCGCTATGGACGGAAGTCACAGTAAGCATATGTATCGATACAGAGCATCTGCCATGCTCTTGAAATCTGAATCCCAGTTGCAACATCCGTTATCCAGTATCTCATAGGCGAGTTTTCCCGATATACGGATGACCTCGCCCTGAACTGTGCCCGGAACTCCTATCCCGATCAGATACTCTGCTACCGGCGCAAGCTTTATCGGATCAAATGTCTTGCCCAGTGAAACGCTCTCTCAAGTGGAGTCTCTCCTGATCTTCCTGACATTCCTGTTCATCATATGCCTTCCCCAGTTTCTGTACAGGAACGCCTTCCCCCTTGACATCTCCTGATGGTGTTCTTTTAACAGTTCATCCGGCGAATCATACACTCCGAAATCCTGATTGATACATTCGCTCTGGATATATGTATTATTCCTGTCAAAATCTATAACAGGATTCTTAAAGTCCTTAACTGCCACTCCAAATCCGCAAAATGCACCCGTACACTCACTGTATTTCGCCTGCAGCTTTTTCAGATATCCCATATCCAGAATAAACGCCTCAAGCTCATACCACCTGTTTTCAAAATACACTTCTACCCAGCTATGGAATACATTCTGTGGTGCATTTCTGTATACGATTCCTGTCATAGCGCCCTTCTGCAGCTTTTTATCAATGGTAAATCCATGCACTCTGCACGGGATATCGCAGGCTCTAAGCAGCGCCATGAACAGTGTTCCCTTGGTGTTGCACTGTCCATAGCCATCCCGCAGCACCCTGGACGCCGGGACACTGTCATCCACATTATATCCAAACAATATCTCATCCCTGACAAATGTGTAAATGGCCTTCAGGCGTTCAAACTCTGCCATGTCACTCCACTTTCTCTCTCTGATGAGCTGCTTGATATTCTCATTTGAATAGTCGAGCATCTTTGTCTCTGTCAAATAATCGTGCATCCCTTTTACCTCTTATCCGAAAAATTGCATATCTGTATCGGTGTGCCAGCTTCCATAACGTGGAAACCGTGTCTCTCATAGAAAGCGACATTCTTGCTGTCCTCCGGCATTCCCTCTATGTACAGATAATTCTTATATTTATCTCTAATATATTCTACCATATTTCCGGCTATTTTCTGCCCCTGATATTCAGGATGCACAAGAACATAGTGGACAAATGCCACCAGCTCTGAATCATCCAACACTCTTGCAAGTCCATATTCCAGCGGACAGCGTATATCTTCATCCAGTTTTTCTTGTACTTTGCCATATATGTCTCTCTTTTCTATGTTTTCATATTTTTATTATTAATTAATTTTGAATATTATACCTTCATAGGTTTCAAAGATAAGGTAACTATGAAATTTATTAGTGTTTTTCCGTATAAAAAATGCAGAGATGTATATCCCAAATCTATATACATCTCTGCATTCATTTTAGTAACTTTTGTTTTTATTGATCTTAAAGCTCTTTTTTATTGTCGGCTCCTGGAGTTGTCACAATCACCTTCTCTGGAGTGATAATAAGTGCTCCCTTTGCGGTTGCTCCTTTGTATTTGATGCACCCATGATATTATATCTGCTCCCATCTGGTAAGATATCAGCAAATTTATGAGTTACTAATGAATTTGATAGCTTACTGATATTTTAGCATTTCCATAATCCATGCAGGTTACAATATGCATATACTTCTTCTACCTGTTCACCATCGCAAAGACAAAAATCTGCTACCGGCTCCTGCCCTGGATTTAGCTGTTTTCTGTATATTCCCTGGTTTGTATTTAATGTAATCCACTCAATGAAATGCTCTTCAAGCATTGGATGTTTTGTCTCTCCGACCACGACATGAACATGACTGCCTTCTATAGTATATACAGGTACATGCTTCTCGACAGCAGCATCTGTCACTCCGGCTTTTAATTCCTGCATAGGTTCTCCGCAACAAATTACAGGTACACCCTTATCCTTTACCTTTTCAATAATGTTTCCACAATGCTTACAAATATAATACCTTACTTCCATGCCTTTTTCTCCTTCCATGTGTAAAATTTATAATTCAATTGTCTCCATAATCTTTTTCAATGAATCTGCAGATTCCTTAAGCTTTAACGCTTCCTCGCCACTTAAATTAATAGGTATATCAGACTCAATACCATCTGCACCTACAATA
>JAQYAS010000072.1 GCA_029338615.1 Clostridiales bacterium | reverse complement strand
CATACAGCTCATACAACTAACCCTGTACCATTTATCCTTTATAACTATGGTGAGGATGTAGAGCTTCGTGAGGGTGGATGCCTTGCAGATATCGCACCTACACTTCTTGAGGTTATGGGACTCCCTCAGCCTGAGGAGATGACAGGTAAGTCACTTATCGTAAGAAAGTAGTAATAAGATAATGTACGATGTACGATGACACGGAATACAGAGATGTATCATATCATTGTGCGAAGGACAACAAATACAAGATACGGCGCCGATTATAATATTATGTTTGTTACGATAGGTGCTGTATTCAGTTTGGAGGATACAGATGAAGAAGTTTTTGGAAGAGTTTAAGGAGTTTGCCCTTAAGGGTAATGTGATGAGTCTGGCTATTGGTGTTATCATTGGTGGAGCGTTCCAGTCATTGGTTACATCTTTTACAGACTGCTTCATCACACCAATTATCAACAGTATAGGCGGTGCCGAGATTGGTGGACATTTTCAGATTTTCCACACAGGACAGTATATTGAATATGGTGCGTTCATATCTGCAGTGATAAATTTCATAATTATGGCATTTGTAATATTTGTCATTATGAAGGGAATCAATGCGATCATGGATCTTGGTAAGAAGAAAGAGGAGCCTGCGGCACCTCTCACAAGAAAGTGTCCTTACTGTATGGGTGAGATAGATATCAAGGCGACAAAGTGTATGCATTGTACATCTGATGTTCCACCTGTAGAGGAATAGATATTCTATAGATATAGTAAAAGCTGGCATGTAATGCCAGCTTTTACTATATAAGACTTAATCCATTTTCGGATAAAAATTCTTCAACTTCAAGAGCGGATCGATAGTTATTATTGATACATACTATCAGAGCTGCATCTAGGGTTATTTTGGGATAGAGAATAGCATTGTCAGATATGGTGAGTGCACGCTGTATGTCTTTAAGTTTCATGCCGAGACATATGCAGAGAATAACAAGTTTATATTTCCCGGGGTGGGACTTCCTTCCGTTTAGTATCTGATATGCATAGCCTCTGTCGATATTGCTTCGTTTAATCACGTCAGTTATGTCTAAGTCGGGATGACGCCTTATATAATCATTAAAAAAATCTCCTAGATTAGTGAAAGAAGTCATATCTTTATGTTCGTTAATATAATTCTTAAAACTGTCACCGTTGGATGCATTTGACAGTTCATTCATAAGATCTGTTGTTCTGTAATTCATTTTCCTGCGTTGTATGCCCTCTCTGTTGAAGATATCACAGTCAAACAATCAGCATACTATTGAAAAAGTCTGATTGTCTGCCTACAATAAATATTATATATGTTGAAAAAAACTTTGTAAATTGTTTATGGAGAGTAAAAGTATGGATATGGAGGCTATGAGCAGGCTGTCATTTTACAGAGAACTCACACCACTTGGTAACAAGGAGAACATAAGTCTGGTAAAGCATATTGAAAATGATCAGATATATGTCAGAAAAATTCTGGATACATATGATGCTGATATTTACAAGCTTATACAGAATGCTCATGTTCAGTATGTTCCACAGATATACGAGTGTATTGAAAGTGATGGGAAGCTGTATGTTATTGAAGAATATATACAGGGGATTACATTGGAGAAGTATATTGATGAATATGGAATACTTAATGAGAATACTTCGTGCTGGGTTATAGAATGTCTTTGTCAGATCATAGAACATTTTCATAGTTTACCAGTTCCTGTTATTCACAGAGATATCAAACCGGCAAATGTGATATTGAAGGGTGTATTCAGCAACGAGAATGTAGATATACAGGGGGTATATCTTATTGATTTTAATACTGCCAGACAATATGACGAGTATGCTAGCAGAGATACAACTCTCATGGGTACAAGGGGATTTGCTGCTCCAGAGCAATATGGATTTTCGCAGTCTGATGCAAGAACAGATATATATGCGCTTGGAATTCTGTTAAATTATATGTTGACGGGGCATATTGCCAATGATTGCCTTTATCATAATGATCCTGAAATAATGAGGATTATAAAAATTTCCACTGATATGTCGCCTGATAGAAGATATCAGAAAGTATCGTTTCTTGCTGCCGATCTGTACAGTGTGATGACAAAATCTGCAGGTTACTCCATACATAATAAAGTCAAAAAAACAATGCGAAGATTTCTTCCGCCTGGATTTAGGACAGGAAATGTGGGATATATGTTGGCAGGAGGACTGTTTTATATTGTGCTGCTATGGTTTTGCATAACGATTACAGTTACGGATGGTAAGACGGGGAAACCTGTGACAGGGTACGAGCTTGCTGCGTATAGAGTTGTATATTTTATTATGTTTTTTGGATTGGCTCTCTTGTGGGGAAATTATCTTAATATATGGAGATATATTCCATTGCTGAGGAATGAAAAGAGATCAATAAGGGTCGTAGGGGTGATACTTTATTCAGTAATATGGGTATTTCTAGTTGTTGTGTGGTTTGCGATTATAGATGGTATATTCAAAATGTAATGTATGATAATAAGTGTGCTGACAGCACACCAAAGTTTCTCTGCTTGGAAGTATGATAATAAATACAGTAATCATACTAAAAGAAGAAATATAAGGGAGGAACTTCATATGAGTGAAAACATAAATCTGCAAGAAAATCAGCCACCATATCAACAGGGGATGCCATCGGTGAGAAATCAGCAGAAAATTCGAAAGAAGAAGGGTGGATGTCTCAAACCAGTGCTTATTGTTATAGGAGCTATTATTGTATTGTCGGTTATAGCTGGCGTTGCGGGTGGCAGCGATCCAGACAAATCTGAAGGTACAACAGCTTCTGTTACGGAAGGAAAAAAGATTGATAGTACAAATAAAGATGACAGTGCTCCTTCAGATGGATTATATCATGTTGGCGATACATACAAGGGTGATGGCCTGAGTATAACTTATCTGGAATTTGGAGAATACACAGGCTATGACGAGTGGAGTAAGCCGGCAGATGGGATGAAGGTGGTATATGCCAAATTCTATGTAGAAAATACAGGAGACAGAGATGTTACGGTTTCGTATTTTGATTTTAATGGATATTGTGATAATAAGGAAGTACCCCAGTATTATGGCATAGATAATTCAGGGCTTGATTTTTCGCTTAGTCTTTCATCTGGTAGAAACGGAACAGGTACGATTGCTTTTGAAATTCCGCAGAACTTAACTGATCTTTCAAAGCTTGAAATGGAATTTACATCTGATTACTGGTCGGATGAGAAAATCAAATTTATGGGTGAAGGTGATGGAACTGCTGTTGTGGCAGACAATATCACAACAGAATCAACTGGAAGTGGAATTGCTGACGAGGAGAAATATAATGTTGGAGATACATATAAAGGAGATTCATTAAATGTGACATTCACAGAATGTGGTGAATACACTGATTATAATGAATATATTCCTCCTGCTGATGGAAATAAAATAATTTATGCTAAGTTTGAGTTTGAAAATACCGGCAAGAGTGATGAGTATGTAATGTATACAGATTTCAATGCATTTGCAGATAATAAAAATGTCAATCAGTATTATGCATCAGGAGATACAGAAAACACAGCATTTTCCTGTGATTTGTCTGCTGGAAGGTCGGGCAGTGGTACTGTAATGTTTGAAGTTCCGGAGAATTCGGAGAATATAGACATAGAATTCTCCCCAAGTTTCTGGAGTTCAAAACATGTGGTGTTCAAGTATAAGGAATAGAAATATTTCTACAAAATAGATAGATTACAGCAAACTTATGCTGGCATATATCATGGATATGTAGTATTATAACTGGGAAGGAAACTTCATTCTTAATCAAATTTAGGGGAGCTTGTGATTGAACAGGCTGAGAGTAGATGTAGTCATCTTGACCCATAACCTGATTTGGATAATGCCAACGTAGGGAATCAATGCAGCACAAGTATATTATGCGGCTATGCCTTTTTGGCATGGCCGCTTTTGTTATGTGCGCACCTTATTGGCTGTGAAAAAATTTACAGAAAAGAGGAGTAAAGAAATGATCAAAGAATGTCTGGAGAATGTAAGAAAGAATGTACCACTTGTACACAACATCACCAATTATGTAACAGTAAATGATGTTGCAAATGTGCTTCTTGCCTGTGGTGGAAGCCCTATTATGTCAGATGATGAGGGAGATGTGGAAGACATCACAAGTATCTGCGGAGGATTGAATATCAATATAGGAACACTCAATAAGAATACTATTCCATCTATGTACCTTGCCGGTAAGAAGGCAAACGAACTGGGACATGTAGTTCTTCTCGATCCTGTTGGCGCAGGTGCAAGTAAGCTTCGTACAGATATAGCACTTGGACTTATGAAGGATGTAAAGTTTGATGTTATAAGAGGAAACATATCAGAGATCAAGACGTTGGCATATGGTTCAGGAAGTACCAAGGGTGTAGATGCTGATGTGGCAGATGCAGTTACAGAGGAGACACTTGATAATACCGTGGCATTTGTAAAGAAACTCTCAGCTGAGACAGGAGCTATCATTGCAGTTACAGGAGCGATAGATCTTGTAGCAGATGCGGACAAGTGCTATGTGATAAGAAATGGCCGTCCAGAGATGGGCAAGATCACCGGAACAGGATGTCAGCTCTCAGGCATGATGACTGCATATGTAGTTGCAAATCCTGATAACAAGCTGGAGGCTGCTGCTGCTGCTGTTATGGTAATGGGACTTGCAGGCGAGATCGGATATTCACATCTCCAGTCATATGAAGGCAATTCTACATATAGAAACAGAATAATAGATGCCATTTACAACATGGATGGAGAGACTCTGGAAAACGGAGCAAAATATGAGGTAAAATAGGCATTCAGGGAAAGAAGGTTAGTAAAATGGGTAATTGCAGCGAAAAAGAGCTGATGTTGTATGCAGTAACTGACAGGCACTGGCTTGGCGATGATACATTGTATGATCAGGTAAAGAAAGCACTGGATGGTGGAGCAACATTTATACAGCTCAGAGAGAAGAATCTTGACAGGGAGGATTTTCTTGCTGAGGCTATAGAGATTCAGAAACTCTGCAAAGAGTACGGAGTGCCATTTGTCATAAATGATGAAGTGAGCATTGCAAAAGATATAGATGCTGATGGAGTGCATGTTGGACAAAGTGACATGGAGGCCATGGATGTAAGAAAGCTTCTTGGACCTGATAAGATACTTGGAGTGTCTGCTCAGACTGTTGAACAGGCTGTCATAGCAGAGAAGCATGGAGCGGACTATCTTGGGGTTGGTGCTGTATTTGCAACCGGTTCAAAGGATGATGCAGATGATGTAAGTCACGAGACGCTCAAAGCTATATGTGAGGCTGTAT
>JAQYAS010000071.1 GCA_029338615.1 Clostridiales bacterium | reverse complement strand
AGAAGCGCATCATTTTCAAGAAATTCTGACAGATCGTATATATCCTGAAAATGTAGATAGAAAGTCTGTTTGCTGATATTTGCCTTTTCTGTGAGTTCCTTAACTGTTATCTTTTCCATAGGCTTGGTGGCACGCAGTTCGATAAATGCGCTGAATAAGCTGTTGCGTGTACGCTGAATCCTTCTGTCCATAAGAGCTCCTTTCTGATCATACAAAAACTGTCCGCAGGCAGTGCTTATAAATGTCCATAAGCGTCGGAATGATGCTATATACATTATGATATAGAATACAACAAAAAAATGATATAGTCAAAAATACCTATATACATAATTAATCTAATTGTCGATAATTGTCCGGGGTAAATTATTTTACTTTTGTCAAAAAACGTATATTCATATAGCACATGTGCAGCGGTATACTGAATGTAATTTACTACAGTCAAGAAATGAATGAGATGGCTTGAATGACCAACTTGTATATGGAGGGAAAGTTATGGATTTGTATGAATTTTATTCAGGAAGATGCTTTGATGCCTACAATGAGCTCGGTGCACATATTGTGAAGGAGAATGTGGGCAAGAGCAGAAGGAAAGTGGTAACAGGGGTAGATTTTGTGACATATGCGCCGAATGCGGAGTCAGTGACGGTCACAGGAGAGTTCAACTCCTGGAGAGAGACCCCCATGGAGAGGTGCTACGACGGCAGCTTTTTCAAATGTTTTGTGCCGGGGGCAAAGGCCGGACAGATGTACAAATATAAGATATATCAGGGGGATGGATACTGTGTAGATCACTGTGATCCGTATGGATTTGGCATGGAGCTGAGACCTGCATTTGCATCTATAATAAGAGACATGGCTGAGTATACATTTGGTGATGCCAGATGGATGAGAACTAGGAACGAGTGCAAGGGCGGGCCGCTCAATGTGTATGAGATGCACATGGGTTCATGGCACTGCAAGCCAGTGTATGATGAGAACGGAAAACAGCTCACTCCCGAGGAGGTCGCTGAGGCTGACAGAGTATCAGAGGGCTGGTATACATATAGAGAGATAGCACCTGTGCTTGTGGAATATCTGAAGGAGCAGGGTTACAACTATGTGGAATTTATGCCGCTTTCAGAGCATCCTTGCGATGAGTCCTGGGGATACCAGAACACTGGATTTTTCAGTCCAACGGCAAGATATGGAACTGCTGATGATCTGAAATTCCTGATTGATACCCTGCATAAGAATGGCATAGGTGCGATCATGGACTATGTACCTGTACACTTTGCATTGGATGGATATGGGCTTGCTAAGTATGATGGAACAAACCTGTATGAGCATCCAACCGATGATGTGGGATACAGTGAGTGGGGCAGCAAGAATTTCATCCACTCCAAGGGCGAGGTTCAGACATTTCTGAAGAGCGCTGCCAATTACTGGCTCACAGAATATCATTTTGACGGCCTCAGGATGGATGCCATCAGCAGGATAATCTACTGGATGGGTGATGAGTCCAGAGGCGTGAATGACAGGGCTGTCGAGTTTATAAAGGAACTTAATCAGGGGCTTAAGGACAGACACCCATCATGTATACTCTGCGCCGAAGATTCCACGGACTATAAGGGAACCACTAAGGAAGTCAAATATGGAGGACTTGGGTTTGACTATAAATGGGATATGGGATGGATGAATGATACATTGAACTTCTTCAAAACCCTTCCGTTCTGCAGAGGCGACCAGTATCACAAACTGTCATTTTCAATGATGTACTTTTATAATGAGAGATACATGCTGCCACTCTCCCATGATGAGGTTGTGCATGGCAAGGCCACAATAGCACAGAAAATGGCAGGCTCCTATGAAGAAAAATTCCCGAATGCAAAGGCTCTCTATGCATATATGTACGCACATCCTGGCAAAAAATTGAACTTTATGGGAAATGAGATAGCCCAGCTCAGAGAATGGGACGAAAAGAGAGAACAGGACTGGGATATACTGAAATACCCAAATCATGATGCATTCAACAGATATATGAAAGACCTCAATAAGTTATACCTGAAAGAATCGGCACTGTCCGAGTGGGACGATGATCCGCACGGATTTGACTGGATACTCTGTGGCAAAGAGCAGGATGTGGTATATATATTCCAGAGAGTTGTAAACGACAACAAGATAGTTGTTGTTCTCAACCTTTCAGGCAATACATATAAGGATTATCATTTCAGATATGGAGAGGGTAATTCCATGAAAGTTCTCATGAACACGGACTGGAACAAATATGGAGGCAGCACCAAAGATACAGTAAAGAGCATCAAAGGAGTATGTGGTGATTTCGGCTTCGACCTTCCGGCACTGTCGGCAATGTACCTCAAGCCGGTGGACTAGGAGTGGCTGTGTTTTACGGATGTATAAAGTCAGTTGATCTTCGAAACACGGGGATCATTTTGATGGATCAATTATAGTTGTTCAGGAGAATTATGAAAGAGTACATTAAAGGTGTACATGACATTAATAAAAATAATTGACTGTTCATAGTGTATATTTTGTGATATAAGTAAACAGCAGAAATTAAAGGAAATTATTACAAAGACAGGCACTTCATCCGCATAGGAGTGAGTTGTATCCGGGTATATGCCAAATCGGAAGTTCGGGAAGGCAAACGTGATTTGGCATATACTCGGATACAAACTCGCCCGCGCGGATGAAGTGTCGTCCGTCAGACAAGACAAGGAGAGTTTATGATATTAGATGTAAGCAACCTCAGCCATGGATTTGGCGACAGGGCGATATTTGAAAATGTGTCATTCAGACTTCTGGCAGGCGAACACATAGGGCTTGTTGGTGCAAACGGAGAAGGTAAATCAACCTTCATGAATATAGTGACAGGCAGCCTCATGCCGGATGAGGGTACGGTGACCTGGGCGAAGAATGTAAAAGTCGGCTATCTGGATCAGCACACGGTTCTTGAGCCTGGCATGACCATAGGTGGAGTGCTGAGAGATGCGTTCTCCAGACTGTTCGATATGGAGAAGAGGATAAATGAGATATGTGATAAGCTGGCGGAGATCACCGACGAGGAGGAGATGAATGCACTTCTTGAGGAGATGGGACTTCTTCAGGATCTCCTGGACAGCCATGACTTCTATATAATAGATTCAAAAGTGGAAGAGGTAGCCAGAGCATTTGACCTCTTGCAGCTAGGTCTTGACAAGGACGTAATGGAGCTGTCAGGTGGACAGAGGACTAAGGTTCTGCTGGCAAAGCTTCTGCTTGAGAAGCCGGAGATACTTCTGCTCGATGAGCCTACGAACTATCTTGATGTACACCATATAGAGTGGCTTAAGAGATATCTTCAGGAATACGAGAACGCATTTATACTTATATCCCATGATATTCCGTTTCTGAATTCGGTTGTAAATATCATATACCATATGGAGAATTGCCAGCTGGGCAGATATGTAGGCGACTATGACAAGTTCCAGGAGGTGTACGCGGTGAAGAAATCCCAGCTTGAGGCTGCATATAGAAAGCAGCAGCAGGAGATATCTGAACTGAAGGATTTTGTAGCGAGAAATAAAGCCAGGGTTGCAACCAGAAATATGGCGATGTCCAGGCAGAAGAAACTCGATAAGATGGATGTTATCCAGCTTGAGCGAGAGAAGCCGAAGCCGGAGTTCAACTTCAAGGAGGCGAGAACATCGGGTAAGGTCATATTCGAGACTGACGATCTGGTGATCGGCTACAGCAAGGACAAGCCGCTTTCCAAACCGATGAATCTCCGCATGGAGCGCGGCGACAAGATCGCTATCACGGGAACAAATGGTATAGGAAAGACTACATTCCTGAAGAGCGTGCTGGGGCTTATTCCAGCGATATCCGGCAAGGCGCAGCTTGGTGACTATCTGCACATTGGATACTTTGAGCAGGAGGTCAAGCCGAGTGAGAATACATGCCTGCAGGAGATCTGGGAGGAATTCCCTGGATATACACAGTATGAGGTGCGTGCGGCTCTTGCAAAATGCGGTCTCACCACCAAGCATATCGAGAGCAAGGTCAAGGTTCTCTCAGGCGGTGAGCAGGCGAAGGTTAGACTTTGTAAGCTCATCAACACGGATACAAATGTTCTTTTGCTTGACGAGCCGACGAATCATCTTGATGTTGATGCCAAGGATGAACTTAAGCGAGCCCTTTCTGAGTACAAAGGATCCATACTGCTCGTGTGTCATGAGCCGGAATTCTATGATGGCCTTGTGACAGACGTATGGAATCTGGAGCAGTACACGCTTCTTCAGTGAGGTTATGGTTGTTGGATTGTCTCATTAACTGTTAAACAGAAAAAGAATGATAATTATTGTGTATACTTTCTTTCGGGTCGTCAGTAAGACATCTGTATCTTCCAGAAGAATGGTATGTGCTGAGATGATTTGCACCTCATGGCTGCTTCGGTGGCTGTGGGGTGTTTTTTAGTGGTGAGCGAAATAGATGGCTATAAGTCATTGAGGACCGTATTTGACTAACTGCGATTTCTATATTATTCTATATAGGATAGTTTAATATGGTAAAGTGTTAAAGATGAATACGCTTTTGTGCAGAAATAGAGAGAAGGCAATTTAGTTAAAATGAGAGCGTTAGTTACAGGAAATGAAAATAAGACGAAGGGAATGCAGTGGTTCTGGAGATGGCTGTTCTATATATTGGGACTGGCGACGCTGGCGCTTGGGCTGATACTCAACACAAAGGCACAGCTTGGCGTGTCTCCTATCATATCGGTTGCGTACAGCACTTCTGTTATAGCAGGGTGGAACTTCGGAAATGCGACGCTGGTGCTATATATGCTGTTCGTCATTGCGGAATTTATACTCAAAGGAAAGAACCGTCAGTGGATCGATGTGTTCCAGATAGTTTTGAGTATATTGTTCACAAGAGTGATCAATATATTTGACAGATACATAAATATTGACGTTTCACATATGTGGCAGAAGCTCCTGGTGCTCCTTGCCGCAATCATATGCACAGGAATCGGAGCAGCAGTGTCAGTGAATATGAAATTTGTTCCGAACCCGGGAGATGGCATTGTGGCGGCGGTTGCCGACAGGATACATAAGAAAATGGGAATCACAAAGAATATATTCGATGTGGACTGTATCATCTGCACGGTCATCATCAGCCTTGTTTTTGAGCACAGGCTGGTCGGAATAGGCATAGGAACGATTTGTGCCATGATACTGGTGGGAAGAGTTATCGCACTGTTCAACCATTTCCTGCTTATACCGATGGCAAATGTGACCGGACTTGCGGTTCCGGATCAGTACCTTGATGCAATTCAGCTTGAAGAAGTGGACGAGGCTAGACGGGCTGCAGAATCGTAGAATAGATACATCTACGCAAAATGTACTGTATAAGAATGCGGATATAGACGCAGGTGAAAAAATAATATTAGGATGGAGATGTTAGATGAATATACTTGAAAGCATGAAAGATAAATTACTTGTTGCGGATGGAGCATTTGGAACATGTTATGTGGGAACGTACGGAGAGCAGGGAACGGTCGCCCCTGAACTTGCGAATATGCGCCACCCGGAACGGGTGCTCGAGATACATAAGGAGTATGTGAAGGCGGGGGCCGGTCTTATAAGGACGAATACATTTGCGGCAAATACAGCCAGTCTGGATGCGGATATGGATTATGTTATCTCAAATGTGCGTGCGGCGGTGAAAATCGCGAAAGAGGCTGCAGAAGTGGATCGTAAAAAGATATATATAGCAGGTGATATAGGACCGATCCCGGCAGATGCAGGCCTTACACTGAGTGAAAGAGTTATGCAGTACAAGCTGCTAGGTGAGACCATGCAGGATATGGGAGTGGATATTGTCTGGTTTGAGACATTTCCAGAATTCAATGTGCTTGAGACTGTGGTGAAGCATTTGAAGGAGAGAAAGGATACGCCTGTCATGGTGTCGTTTTGCGTGAATCAGTTTGGGTACAGCAATTGCGGATTCTCGGCAAGAGCGTTGCTTTCACAGGCGGCAGGTAATCCGGATGTGGACTGTGTTGGATTCAACTGCGGAGTTGGTCCATACCATATGCTTCAGCTTATGAAAAAACTCGATATGGACTGTGGAAAGCCCGTATCGATCATGCCAAATGCCGGGTATCCGAAATTTACACAGAGCAGGTTGGTGTTCAATGACAACAAGGAGGGATTCATCGACAAGATTCAGGATATAGTGGCACTCGGAGCAGATATCGTAGGTGGATGCTGTGGAACAAATCCTGAGTATATAGAGCAGATAACTTCACGCGTGGTGTCTGGAGATATTGTGAAGACATCTAAGGTTCATGTGGAAAGGCAGCAGGCCGCCGGTGGCGAAAAGGACAATTTCCTCAGAGATCGGCAAAAACATGGTGGTGTTGACAGCAAAAAATCAGAAACGCATAAATTGATCGCTGTGGAGCTGGCACCACCGGTGGATGTCAACGATCAGAAGCTGCTTGATGCAGCCCATATACTTAAGCAGTCTCATGTGGATGTGGTGACATTTCCTGATTCTCCATCTGGAAGAACAAGGGCGGATTCGATACTAATGGCGGAGAAGGTGCATAAAGAGACGGGACTTCGGGTTATGCCTCACCTGTGCTGCAGGGATAAGAATGCGATAGCTATAAGAGGAAGCGTGCTTGGTGCACAGCTCAATGGTATAAAGGATTTTCTTGTCATAACAGGTGATCCGGTTCCGGTCATGTTCAGGCAGACCACCAGGAGTGTGTTCAATTTTGATTCGGTTGGCATGATGAAACTGCTGCAGTCGATGAATGAAGAGGTGTTCAACGGAGATGAGATCACCTATGGTGGAGCGGTCAACCAGAACAGAATGAACACGAAGTTTGAAGTGGACAGAATAAAGAGAAAGATGGAAGCCGGGGCAGAATTCTTCCTGACCCAGCCGGTGTTCTCAAGGGAACAGGCTCAGATTCTCAGGGATATGAAAGCTGAGACGGGAGCAGCCATACTTGTGGGTGTCATGCCGCTTGTCAGCAGGAGAAACGCCCTGTTCATGAAGAATGAGATGGCGGGCATAGAGATTCCGGATGATATCATAGAGAGATACGGTGAAAATGCCACAAGGCAGGAGGGCGAAGATTGTGGTATACAGATCGCCAGAGAGATACTTGAGTACACAAATGATTTTGCAGATGGATATTATTTCTCGTTCCCATTCAACAGGGTACACATGCTGGCACATATCGTTGACTAAAATGTGAGTCAAGGTTATTATGGAGTAAGCGGTGCTATCAGGAAAAAACAGGGATTCGGAGCAGCGCTATACAGGAGAGACACTGTTATATATGCAGTGGATAAAATACAGGATGCGCAGGTGCGCAGAAAGGAACAGACATGGATTATAATAGTTTAAGTCTTAAGATGCATGAGGAGCACAAGGGTAAAGTAGAGGTAGTGTCCAAGGTGGCAGTGAAGAACAGAGATGATCTGAGCACAGCTTACACGCCGGGAGTTGCAGAACCTTGCAGGAAGATCCGTGATAATAAGGCTGACGTATATAAATATACATGTAAGGGCAACATGGTTGCTGTGGTATCTGATGGAACAGCGGTTCTTGGACTTGGAGATATAGGACCTGAGGCTGCTATACCTGTCATGGAAGGAAAGTCCATACTTTTTAAGGAGTTTGGCGGAGTTGATGCATTCCCAATCTGCCTTGACACAAAGGATGTGGATGAGATTGTCGAGACTGTAAAGCGTATCGCTCCGGTATTTGGCGGAATCAATCTTGAGGATATATCAGCACCAAGATGTTTTGAGATAGAGAGAAGACTCAAGGAGGAGCTTGATATTCCTGTATTCCACGATGACCAGCACGGTACAGCGATCGTTGTGTCGGCGGGCCTTATCAATGCATTAAAGCTTGTCGGCAAGCCGTTTGGCGAGGCAAATGTAGTCATCAACGGAGCAGGCTCAGCAGGTATATCAATATGCAAGCTTCTGCTTCAGCTCGGTATAGGCAATGTGGTCCTGGTGGATAAGCAGGGTGCTCTGTGTCCTGGACAGGACTGGATGAATCCGGCACAGGCAGAGATGGCAGAGATTACAAATAAGGACAGACAGACAGGCACTCTTGTCGAGATCATGAAGGGTAAGGATGTATTTGTCGGAGTTTCAGCTCCAAATATCGTGACTGCAGAGATGGTTGCATCTATGGCAGCAGATCCTATAGTATTTGCCATGGCAAATCCTACACCTGAGATCATGCCTGAGGAGGCTGCAAAAGGGGGGGTAAGAGTCATGGCTACAGGTCGTTCAGACTATCCGAACCAGATCAACAACGTTCTCGTATTCCCTGGAATATTCAGAGGTGCTCTGGATGCGAAAGCAACTGGGATTACTGAGGAAATGAAGATGGCAGCAGCCAAGGCTATAGCGTCCATAGTTACAGACGAAGAACTCAGGGAGGATTATATAATACCTGGTGCATTTGATGAAAGAGTTGCAAAGGTAGTTGCAAAGGCAGTTGCTGATGAGGCAATAAAACTTGGAATCACAAAATAAAAAAATATTAGAATATTAGTAAAGAAATGTACTAAAAACCGCATGGCATGGCGAATGTCGTCATGCCATGCGGTTTTTTTAATGCCGGTAATGATGTACAGTAAAGATACAGTAAAGAACCGGGAGGGGTTAATATGGATGGTTTTGTTGTAGGAAAGAGGATTAGGCGTGCAAGGGAGAGCAGACAGCTGACACAGGCTGAATTGGGGAGGCAGATGGAGACAGATGGCAAGTATATAAGCAGAATCGAGAATGGAAAAAGTCTTCCAAGTATAGACAGGCTGGTGCAGATGGCTTATGTGTTGGGATGCTCGTGTGACTATATAATTGGAGACATGGAGGCTCTGGGGAATGTGTATGAATGTCAACTCATAGAAAATTATCAGCCTGTCTGGTATAGCGCAGGAGATATGGTTATACTGGCAAATGAATTTTTTCAGGACATTAATAAAATATTGAATTCGCGGATGAAATGATGAGGGATACGCTGGCTGTTACGAGGAATATTCAAAAGGCGGGCGTTCAAAAAGGGGATGGAAGCATTGAAGAAGGTAGCAGTGTATAGCAGCGCGGGAAGACGGTTGGACAGATTGCGCAGGTATATTGAGTGTGTGAAGAATCAGAATGGCGAGATTGTTGACACCAGAGTATATGACAGTCTGGATCTATTGAAATGGGATCTTGACATTTCTTTGGAATATGATGTTGTTGTTATAGATCATGACTGGAAAGCATGCGTGGAGATGAGAAAAAGGTATAAAAGTATCACCCTTGTAATGGTGACAGATGGATTGTCGGAGGAACTGTATGATGCACAGCCGTGCTATATACTGGGGGAACCGCTGGAACAGAAAAATATCAGCAAACTTTTTGCGTGTATATGGGGTGATCCGTCTGGAGATCATGTATTGGCTTTCAGATCTGGAAGAGTTAAGCATAGAATAAATATGAGGGAAATAATGTATTTCGCAAATGACAGGAGACTCATAAATGTTGTTGGAATCGATGGACAGTACAGCTTTTATGGCAGTATGCGTGATCTGGAGAACCGGGTTGGCGGTGAACATATGGAGTTCATCAGGGTACATGAATCGTACATAGTAAACATGAACTATGTACGAGAACTGTATCCGGACAGGCTTGTTATGCAGAATGGACATAATATATATATGAGTGTAGCCAGAAGACCGGAAGTCAGGCGTCATTATAAGATGCATCAGGATAAACTTACATATATTTGAGCAGATTTATATTCAGACGGCCTTTTCTGGTTGTACTTCCGGATTCCACGAATTCATATTTGCCAAATCCCTTTATTGAGAAGATGTCACCAGGTTTAAGCTGATAGCTGCTGTTCTCATATATACGGTTGCCTAGTGTTATATTTCGATTCTGAAACAATTCAGATGTTTTGCTTCTTGACAGTCCGGTAAGAGCTGCGATTACGGCGTCTGCTCTGGCGGATGCGGCAATTATATGAACCGGATTCTTGACGAGCTGTATTGAGGTGGTATCATCGGGTGTGCATATCGTACATTTGACATTGGTATGCCTGATCCGGGTAAGATTATCAATGATATATTCTGACACAGAGTCTACACAGAATATATATGCTGAACTGTGTTTGCCGGTATTGGAGGATGAGTTCACCAGAATATCGCCTATCATTTCTCTTTCAAGCCCCATGTTCATGAGGGCTCCAAGAAAATCACGATGATTCAGATCATCGGAGAATTTATCGATCAACGCTGAAACTTTGATGGTAGTTATGGGAAAACAGGGCTCATATCCGCAATTTTCTTCACACCCGAAGGCTATCATGACTCGGTCACAACCTTCTCTTCCGCCAAATATCCGATATCCTGAAAATGAGAAAACATCAAGATTGTTATAGAATATCTCCATGTCGGCGGAGTTCATAAAATTGGTGAAAGTATATCTGTTTTGCATATATGATGCGTTGGACAGATCTTTCAGATGTCCCTTTAAAATATCATCAGAATTCATTTTGAGTATAGTTCCTGTTAGGATTCCTTTCTGTAAATAGTATTGCGACGTAATTGTATAACAATATAAGCATATAATCCACTGGATTTTGATAAAAAAATACAAAAAACAAGACGTAAAAATTGACTATAAAACAGAAAAAAATGTCAAAAAAATGCTCAGATTGTACAATCTGTCAGTCAGCTGAGCTGAAAACGTTCATTTAACATTCAAAAAATGTTAAAAAACCATTGAAATGCGCAACCGTTGATAATTTACAACAAAAATTGTGCTAACTTTTATAAAAAATTGCGTATTTACATTTGGAAAACGCTTTGATAATATATGGGCATGACAGGGAGATGAGAAAAATCTTCAAGTCGAAATAATAGACAATCACTTATAATTTGATAGACGGAGGGTTCCCTTAGCACGAAATTCGTAGAAATCCCTTTATACGATGTAATGTAACCCCATAACCCCAAACCCCAAATATAGGAATCCTCCACTCCCCCCTTCTTAACAGCCTATCGTATGTGCGATGGGCTGTTTTTTATGTGCTTTACAGGAACTGGTTGTGAAATACGATAATGCTTTGCATAAAAGATGAGTACAGACATGGGGATTTGACTTCATCTGATGTTATGTAACAGGAACAGAAATCATAGACAAATTTTATTGCGTTCATGATATAATCATTATAAATATCGTCGTAGCTGTTATTAAAAAGCATATTTTTAAAATTGATAAAAAAAGAATATACTTCCATGCTGTTGCTGCAGCATGGATTATTTTGAAGATGATCGAGCAGTATGTCTATACAGTGTATGACACTGTGGACTGGTAATGATTCGCCGGTATGCGAATACAGCGGAGTCTCGGGGACGTACATAGTAGCGGAACTATATATTCCCGGACATCCGGAAGTGCCCATTTTATCAGTGAAGGGAGGGTTAAAAGATAAATGATTTTTGTACTGCTCGATCAGGGTAAGCGTGTTTAGACAATTGTGTCTGGTAAGTATGGTTCTTCTCTCGTCCAGATAAAGTTTTAGTTCCAAAAGAAGGAAATAAACGTCGGGTGAGGCGAAACAAACGGAGTTCTTCCATCTGTCATATCCGTTGATCATTATATTGAAAAATGAGTCAGCTTTACAGTAGCTGGATATTATATTTTTGGCCTGCGTTGTGTCGAAATGTCTGACAAACTCAATAGTTGCAGGGTGATAAATGGTTTCTCTGTCAATGAGTGATATGTATTTGCTCAAAAAACGTATCTTCTCTTCGATTGAGAGTTCTATGCCGTCCAGAGCGCAATAACTTATATCTGGTGCTGAATGTGAATGTGTGATAACGCGTTGAGATGAAACAGATGTTGACATAATATTCTCCTTTCCAGTGTTATCTAAGCAAAAATGGTAGCACTTTAACGTGATAAGTGGTAGGATATTTAGTTGTATAAAATTCTACTATTTGTATAATGAGGGGAAAATTAAAAATGAAAAAAGAAGAGCACAAATTCTGCCCGGAATCTGTTAATATTGACTCAATTGGTCACAATATGAGAGATATAAGAAGAAACAGCAGATCGTCCGAGTACACAGTAAGGTATGTGGTTGCAGAAATTAACAAACTGCTTCCTGAGAATTACAGAATAACAGAGGGGCTGTATTACAAGTGGGAAAACGAAGAGCGAATGCCAACGGCAAGGCATATACCGGCTATCGCTCAGGTGCTGGGTGTATCGGAGGCTGCATTGTTTCACTGGCAGAGGAACAAAAATGAGGTCAGAAACGACGCGTATGAAAAACTGATCGAGGGGATATTGGCACTTGGAGATCAGAAGCTGAGGGATATAGCGTGGCTTGCCTCGGGATGGGATGGAGATCTGAAGGCTCTTGTTGAATTTGACATGCTATATGCAAGCATGCCTGTTGAGGACAGACGGGATGTGGCATCTCTGGGAATCAGACTATATGATGTGAGTAATAAAGAAGGACGTCTCAGGCAAGATGTTCCAAAAGCTGATTTTTCGTACTTGCAGCAAGCTTTGAGAGACATGTGGCTTGTAGGCAGACAATAATTGCACAAAGTAAAAACATTTCTTTGTTATGTTTGACAAATTTACCAATTAATTCCGCATAAAATGAAAAAAATCTTGACTTGTGCACAAAAAAAGTTATTATTATACGTAGAACAACCGTTTGCGCAGAGCGCAGGAATTGCTTGCGATGATCATATTGATAAAGGAGACTTGTACATGGATTCAAAGAGGCCGGAACAGCATACAACTATAACAAAAGGAACAGATACAGCGAAGGATGAGGGAGAGCACAGCAAGATGACTATATCTGATGTGGCTGAAGCTCTGAACATATCCAAAACAACTGTCTCCCGTGCAATATCAGGAAAAGGCCGTATTGGTGCAGAGACCAGACGGAGAGTCCTGGAGTATATAGAGGAACATAATTATAAGCCCAGCGTGATAGCAAAGGGACTGGCACAGTCCAAGTCTTACAATATAGGGTGGGTTATGCCGAGCGATTACAGCGTTGTGGATCTTCCTTTTTTTCAGAAATGTCTGATGGGTCTGCTGGAGATGGCGGCCCCTGTGGATTATGATGTCCTGGTGTGTACGGTGTCGCCTGATGACATGAGCCAGCTTGAGAGAATTATAGAAAATCATAAGGTTGATGGCGTGGTTCTGGGAAGAACCCTGGTAAATGATGCTCCTGCGGAGTATCTTAAGGAGAAAAAGATACCGTTTGTCGTTGTTGGAAGTATGGATGATGACAATGTGATACAGGTTGACCACGACCACAGAAGTGCGTGCAGGGAACTGACATCGATCCTTCTTGCAAAAGGTATGACAAGGGTTGCGCTTATGGGTGGAAATAAAAACCATGTGGTTACTATGAACAGATACAAGGGATATCTGGATGCCATGGAGGATATGAATGTTGCGGTTGACAACAGCCTGATATATTTTGATATAGACAATTCTGTGTTGTGCGAGCATGCGGTTGATGAGGTTATGAAGCTTAACGCAGAGTGTATTTTGTGTATGGATGATGGTATCTGTCAGAATGTATTGAATGCACTTGACAGGAAAAAAGTGAAAGTGCCAACGGATATAAAAGTGGCATCCTTTTATAACAGTTCACTTCTAAACAATTATCAGCCGGCTATCACATCACTGCAGTTTGATCCGAGGGAGCTTGGTATGGTTGCATGTAAACTCCTTGTTGATTATATAGAAGGAAACGAGGTTAGAAAAAAGACCCATCTGGGATATGAATTAAGATTGAAGGAATCTACAAAATAGAAGGTATTGTAAATGTTAAAGTGGCAGCTTCGGCTGCCACTTTTTTAATTGTGAACAATTTTGCGCAAAAGGCAGAAATGAGGTGTGATATTATGCCTTAAAATAAAAATGTAAAATGCGCTGGTAAAAATAAAAAATGGCGTTAATACGTATAAAATGACTCTTAATATAAAAAACACACAAGTATAATTAACAATAATATACAAAAACATCAATATATAGCAAGTTGTGCAATCGGATGCGCAAAATATGACGGATCTCAAGGCTCTGTGTGTAAAAAGCACTTGTGCAAAATGTATATTTTTCTATTTGCAAAGTTATTTAAATTAGTAGTTGACAACAATAAATATAACTGATAATATGTAATCACAAAGAACAACCGATTGCGCACGGGAAGCGAGAAGAGCAACTAATTTTCTTATTATTTATTTAAAGAGGAGGACATAAGAATGAGAAAGAAAGTTTTATCATTAACACTTGTTGCTGCGATGATGGCAGGATGCCTTGCAGGATGTGGCAACGCAGATTCAAAGGACGAAGGAACAACAGCAGCTGCTGGCGACAGCACAACACAGGCTGCAGCATCAGATGATGCGATTCAGAACTTAATTGATGCAACAACAGGAACAGTAGATCTTTCGGTATGGGCTTCTGAGGAAGATCAGGATCTCACAACACAGGTTATTGAGGAATTCAAGAAAAAGTATTCAGACGTTGACTTCAACATTACACTCGGAGCTGAGTCAGAGTCAAAGGCAAAGGACGATATCCTGGTAGACGTTGAGGCTGCTCCTGATGTATTTGCATTTGCTGATGACCAGATCAATGAGCTGGTTAAGGCTGGTGCACTTCAGCCTGTACAGGCTACATATACTTTTGATGTTGCAAACGAGAACGTGGCAGCTTCTATAGAGGCAGCTACTGTTGATGGAACATTATATGCATATCCAATGACAGCAGACAACGGATACTTCATGTTCTATGATTCATCAGTATTCACAGAGGATGATGTTCAGTCACTGGATGCTATGATCGAGGCAGCAAAGAAGGCAAACAAGAAGATCGCTATGAACGTATCAGATGCCTGGTATGTATACTCATTCTTCCAGGGCGCAGGTCTTGACCTTACACTTAACGATGATGGACTTACAAACACATGTACATGGAATCAGGCAGGTGGTACAGATGTAGCTCAGGCGATCCTTGATCTCTTCAAGACTGGTGTATTTGTAGATATGGATGATCCTACACAGGCAACAGCAATCGCTGAGGGCACAATCTGTGCAGCAGTTAACGGAACATGGAGAGCAGCAGACGCTGAGGCAGCATGGGGCGAGAACTATGCAGCAGCTAAGCTTCCTACATACACAGTTGCAGGCAAGCAGGTTCAGATGGCTTCATTCTCAGGATGCAAGCTTGTCGGTGTAAACCCACATTCAAAGAACGTAGGCTGGTCAATGCTTCTTGCTGAGTATCTTACATCAGAGGATACTCAGGTTACAAGATTTAAGCAGAGAGGTCTTGGCCCTTCAAACATCAACGCTTCAGAGTCAGAAGAAGTTAAGGCTGATCCAGCTATATCAGCTCTTGCAGCTCAGGCAGCATACGCAACACCACAGCGTGTAGGCGGTAACTACTGGACACCAGCTGAGACACTTGGTTCAATCCTTGCCCAGGGCAATCCGGACGGAACAGATCTTCAGAAGCTTCTCGACAACGCTGTAGAAGGAATTGAAGCACCTGTATCACAGGAGTAATCTCAATTAAGAAGTACTTTGAATAATATTTATAAGTTATAATGAGAATGCCTCATATGTCATTCGTGGCATATGGGGCATTTATAAAAAGAGAGGAGCTTTTTCATGAAGAAAATATCAGGATTCTTTAAAGCCATAGGAAGATACTTCAAGAATTTTGGTGTTGCTTTTGCAAAAGGTGATATATGGGTTAAGCTCTCAGCGGTTATCATGGGTGCAGGTTACTTCGCAAGAAAGCAGATAGTCAATGGCTTGATCATGCTCATCGTTGAGGCTGCGTTTGTGTTGATGTGCGTAGGCTATGCGGCACCAAACCTTGCAAAGTTTGGAACTCTTGGAACTGTAAAGTTTGAGCAGGTATTTGATCCACTCACCATGCAGACAACTACGAACAATTACGACAATTCTTTCCAGATCCTTCTCAATTCAATGGTTGCATTGTTCATCATGCTTGTATTCGTGCTTTTCTATATTCACAATATCAAGACAGTATACAAGCTTCAGCAGATGAAGGAAAATGGAGAACATATAAATACATTTAAGGAAGATATGAAGGCACTCTTCAATGAGAAGTTCCACATAACACTTCTCACACTTCCGACACTGGGTGTAGTCATAATGAATATTCTGCCGATACTTATTCTTATAGCGGTGGCATTTACCAATTATGATCAGCAGCACCTTCCACCAAACTCACTGTTTACATGGGTGGGCTTCAAGAATTTCGCAAGCCTGTTTTCAAACAGTATGACAGTTACATTTGGATATTCATTCAGAAAGGTTCTTGGCTGGACACTTGTATGGGCGGTCATGGCTACATTTACCACATTCATAGGCGGTATCCTTCTTGCCAAGGCTATTAATTCCAAGACAACCAAGCTGCCAAAGATGTGGAGAACACTTTTCATCATATCAATAGCAGTTCCACAGTTCGTAACACTGCTTTTGGTTAGAAACTTCTTCGCTGATTCAGGTATTGTGAACACTATCTGTTCAAATATCGGTATCACAGACCTGCTTAAGCATGCAGGGCTTGTCAGTGAGCATCTTACATATATACCGTTCCTGACCGATCCTCACTGGGCAAAGGTCATGATCATTCTCATCAATATCTGGGTCGGTGTTCCATATCAGATGCTGATCGCAACAGGTGTTCTGATGAACATACCTACAGATCAGATTGAGAGCGCAAAGATTGATGGAGCAACAAATTTCCAGGTGTTCTGGAAGATCACAATGCCATATATCCTGTTCATCCAGGGTCCGGCACTTATAACAGACTTCGTAAAGAATATCAACAACTTCAACGTAATCTATCTGCTCACACAGGATGTATTCGTCACGCAGAATCAGGCACTTGCCAATTCACATGCGAAGGAAGTTGACCTTCTTGTCACATGGTTGTTCAGACTTACAAATGAATACTACGACTACAAGATGGCATCTGTTATCGGTATCATAGTATTTATCATATGTGCAGCATTTACACTTATATCATTCTCAAGAATGATCGCAGGAGATAAAGAGGAGGAGTACCAGTAATGAAGAAAACAATAGGTTCAATCGTTAAACATATCGTATTACTTGTCCTCGCGGTTATCTGGCTGGTTCCGATCATCTGGCTGGTTGTCACTTCATTCAGCGGATATAAAGGGATCAACACAGCGCATTTCTTCCCAACGAGCTGGTCTATGGACAACTTTGTTCAGCTGCTCACAAGACCTGACTCGGTTGTGCAGTATGTGTCATGGTTCAAGAATACGCTCATTATTGCAGTATTTACATGTATCATATCTACTATATTTGTAATTATGGTCAGCTATGCGATGAGCTGCCTGAGATTCAACGGCAGAAAACAGATTATGAGTGCGTCGCTGATACTCAATATGTTCCCTGGCCCACTTCTCATGATAGCAATTTACTTTATCCTGAAGATGCTGGGGCTTACAAACAGCCATTTTGGTATGATCATAGTTTACTCAGCAGGATCAGGACTTGGATTCCTCATCATGAAGGGATTCATGGACACAATACCTATGTCACTTAAGGAGGCTGCCAGACTTGAGGGTGCTTCAGAGGCAACGATATTCCGGAAGGTCATCCTTCCTCTGTGTAAGCCGATCGTAGTGTATCAGGTAATCAGTTCTTTCCTTATACCTTGGGGTGATTTCGTATTCGCAAAGCTAATGCTCAACTCAGGAGTTTCAAAGGACTGGACAGTAGCTATAGGTCTTTACAACATGCTTGAGAAATCACTGGTCAACAAATACTTCTCAGTATTCTGTGCCGGCGGTATCGTGGTAGCTATCCCTATCTCAATACTGTTCGTCATCATGCAGAAGTACTATGTAGAGGGCGTGACAGGCGGTTCTGTAAAGGGTTAAGGCGGACGGACGCCGCATGGAAAGGACGGACGCCGCTTGGAAAGGACGGACGCCACATGGAAAGGACGGACGCCACAGTGGAGTTGTCCTGATATATTCAGAGGTCGTTTGCACTCGACTTCGGACGTAGCGGACACTAAGCTCAGGCTTAGGCCTTCGCTAAGTGCCGACGTCCTCGTATGCCTCTGAATACATGCAGGACACTCCGCTGTGGCTGAAGCCGGCAGAACTTACAGGCGGCTACTATCAACAGGAAATTTCAGCCAGTTGACTGGAAGATACGATCAGTGGCTGAGGCCGTCAGAACTTACAGGCGGCTACTGTCAACAGGAAATTTCAGCCAGTTGACTGGAAGATACGATCAGTGGCTGAGACCGGCAGGAGCTACAAGTGGCTGAGACTGGCAGAATTTACAGGCGGCGGTCTGAGAGAAATGAGAAAATTTATTTTGAGCAGGTGCCTGCGTCACCGGATGGACCACATATGGATGGTGGTGTGGATGCCTGCTATAATTAGCCCTAAAATAGGGCAGACAGGATGAAAAATGAGGATATTGTCGCTTATTTGGGGACGATTATCTTTAGATCAAAAGGTTACAACATATACGAAATAGGAGATTTAAGATATGGAGAATACATTTATTGTAAACATTATCCATCGTCCTGAGATGGTTCCTGAGTATGCCGAGAAGGTTACAGGCCATGGTCAGGCAGAGGATATCGGAAGAAAAGCGCTCCTCACAGAGTCGCTGGATATATTCAAGTTCCAGCAGGAGACAGCTCACAAGAATGGACTCAAGACTACTATTCAGATGACATATGCCAGCCTTTTTAATGAGGAGGCTGTATCACTTGCCAAGGAGCATCATGAGAAGTATGGAGATGAGATAGCGCTCTCACTTCTCGGACTTCCTTGCACAGAGTTCAGAGAAAAGTACAAGACCAAGGACTTCTGTATCTGGATGTTCTCAATGGAGGACAAGAAGAATATCGTTGATGACGTATTTGGTAAGTTCCATGATATATTTGGTTTCTATCCGGTATCAACAGGTTCATACTATATGGACGCTGAGCTTACAAACTACATCAAGGAAAAGTACCCATCAGTCAAGTGTGCGGTTGCAACATGCTGGGAGGAGGGCCCTAAGGCTTACCACACATGCAACAACTCATGGTACACACTGTTCGATGGAGGTCCATGGAATCCATGGATACCTTCAAAGCAGAACACACATGCACCTGCAGCAAATGAGGCTGAGGACAGCGGAATAGTTGCTATCCCTCATCTTTCAAGAGATCTGCTGGCATGTTACGATGGAAATGGTTCTAACTTCGGTACACATCCGCAGAACGTTCTCCGCGGAATGATCTATGACAGCAAGACATGGGAGTACCCATATCTGTACAACCTTATCGACCAGTATCGTCATCTGGCTAAGTTTAACAACGGATATTCATACAACATGATGTTCGTTGGACCGGGCTGGCTGAATAAGATGGGACGCTGGGAGGCTCCATATGAGCTGCTCAAGAAGAGCTACGAGGACGGAATGAAGTACTACGGCGATCTGAAGAAGGAAGGCAAATGCGTTGACATGACAATGGCTGAATTTGCTGATTTCTACAGAGAGAACAAGACATATGAGGAGCCTGAGTGTGCTCTTTGGAAGGATATACTGTATGGATCAGACAAGCAGATCTTCTGGTATTGCGATCCATACATGAGAGCCCAGATCAACATGGATCAGGGTGGTGCGATCGTTGACCTCAGACCATATGCAGCAAAGCTTAACTGGCCTGTAGGTATCGGAACTCCACACGTTCAGGATGCTTCATATCCATTCCTGATCCAGGAGAAGTACAGAGCGGGATATTTCACACACTATGCTGGAGAAGGTACTGTGAGAAGTGCCAAGATCAGCTATAATGGTGAAGAGGTCGATCTCTGTCTGTGCAGAACAAAGGCAACATTCTCACAGGAGGGCAGCACAAGAATCCTTACACTTGACCCGGTTGACATCGAGTTCTACGATCTGACAGTTAAACTTCAGACAAAGATATACTTTGAGGAGGGTTCATCCAAGATAAGACATGAGAGAACTATCCTCGAGATGAGCAACCCTGATGCAGAGGTTGAGATCAATGAGTACATGGTGGCATGCTACGGTACAACAGAGTATCCTGAGGACATGACAGGAATCACTCTCACAGCAAAGAATGCTTCAGAGAGCAAGACACTCACATATGAGTACAAGTGCAGAGAAGAGGATCTCGCAGGCGCCGATGAGGTGTCAGCAGTTATACCTGCGATCGAGACAAAGGCTGCCATGGGAGCATCGGGCAGTGACGCAACAGGATATTTCAAAGAGGGATATGCGTTCTCTCCAATGTTCACTCTCGGGTTTACAAAGACACTTAAGGATAAGGAGGTATTTTCAACATGGCTCAGTCTGGAAAAGGCAAATTAAATTACAGATGTCCAATGTGTTTCATGAGAGATCTGGATATAGATATGTTCTATGATAAGGACAAGAAGGAATACTACTGTATCCGTTGTCAGTATGTTGGACCGGAGGAGGACGTTCTTGCAAAGAACGAACTTATCAGAATAAAATACGGAAGAATGTATGACAGGATTACATTTGACGACTAGGTGACAGATGTCATCTTGATAGACGGCCGCCGACAGATGAAGATGAACTGATACATCAGGAGTATGCAGAACATTTTTCTTCGGCGGCTGTTCTTGGTTATAACGGGCAGTAAAATAAATGCAGGTGAAGGAGACAAAAATATGGCAGATTATATAAAGGGCGTGGATCTCTCCACTGTTGTTGAGGCTGAAGAGTTAGGTGCAAAATATTATGACCATGGTGTGCAGGGAGATATATTTGACATACTGAAGAACTATGGTGTGAATTCTGTGAGACTTCGTCTGTGGAATGATCCGTACACGGAGGACGGCGTACCTTATGGCGCGGGCACAAATGACCTTGAGGTATACAAAAAACTCGCGAAGCGCGCTATGGATCATGGAATGAGCGTTCTGCTTGATTATCACTACAGTGATTTCTGGGCTGACCCGGGCAAGCAGAGGGTGCCGAAGGCGTGGAGAGGCATGGATGCGGATCAACTTGAGCAGGCTGTGTACGACTACACAAGGGAGACTCTATTGGAGATGAAAGACGCAGACGTTTTCCCTCAACTTGTCCAGGTTGGAAATGAGCTTACAAACGGACTGATGTGGCCGCTGGGACAGAAGCCAGAGTATGACAATATCGCGAAGTTTGTGAGTGCAGGAATAAGGGCGGTCAGATCGGTTGACTCAGATATTCCGGTCATGATACATCTCGACAATGGCGGCAACAATCCTATGTATGTGGACTGGTTTGACCACTACATGGAAAGAGGAGAAGATTTTGATATAATTGGAATGTCGTATTATCCGTTCTGGCATGGAACCATGAAGGAACTAGAGGCAAATATGCGGGATATGGCGGATAGATATGGCAAAAAGATAGTTATCGCTGAGGTTTCCATGGGATTTACCATGGATGACTATGCTGACTATGAAAAACTTGGGCCTGATGATAGAAAGGGCTATGCCACAAAACCTTCATTGGTGGAGAATCTTGACTATCCTATGACACCTGATGGACAGGCGGATTTCATGAACGACATAATGAAACTGATAGATGATGTGCCGGGTGGCGATGGTTTTTATTACTGGGAGGCAGGCTGGATACCGGTGCCGGGAAGCGGCTGGGCTACGGAAGGTGCTCTGTCATACATAGAGGAGTCTGGGCCATGCGGAAATGAATGGGCAAATCAGGCGCTTTTTGATTATGATGGATGCGCATTGCCGGCACTTAAGACTATACGTGATTACAAGCCGGCGCATGACGACTATCCACTTAAGTAAATTATTGGGGACGGAGGTGTTTGTCCCCTCCGTCCCCGTGGTTTCTGATAGTAAAGTACATATTTTTGATACATTTGGATATGTTTTGGCTGGGTGGGTCTGTGTATAATATATACAGATGCGCCCTTTTAATATATTTGGCAAATTTACAGATGGGGACAGAATGGGTTGCTCTGGTTGATCAGGAGGTAAGGTATGAAAAAAGTAGCATTGTTCATGGATGGCTGGAAGAGATATTTCACCTATGCCTGGCCGCTGGGATTTATGCAGAAGATAAAGGATGCCAAGGCTGATGTGAATTTGTACATATTCAACAGCAATGGTAATTGGAACAGGGACGACGGTTATAGCTATGGAGAGTACAATATATATAATCTGCCGGAGCTGACAGACTTTGATGGAATCATAATATCTGTCAACAATATCAAATATCCTGAGGTTACGGAGGAACTACTTGACAGGATCAGGAAGAGCGGAGTTCCGGCTATAAGTCTTGAAACCGCGTTTGATGGACTGCATTTCGTGGGTATAGATAACTATGATGCCATGTATGATATGACAAGACATCTGATAGAGAAGCACGGTGCAAAGAAAATATGGTATCTTGCCGGCCCAAGGGATAATTATGAGGCTCAGGAGAGATGCCGGGCGTTCTGCGACTGTATGGATGTGTATGGTTTAAAGATAGAAGATGAAGATGTTCTGTTCGGTGATTTTGGTTTCAATGATGGCGTGACGGGGTTTGAGGAATTGCTCAGGTTACATGGACATACATGTATACAGCATGAGAAGGACGGCCCGGATTACGGCGGCCCTGCGGAGGTGTATGGAGAGATAACCAGCGGCAGTTTTGCAGATTCAGCCCCGGATGCAGATAATCTGGATATGAATGAGCAGGAGGAATTGGATGAGAAGCGGCTGGAGGAGCGAAAACTTATCAGAAAGATACTTCCTGATGCCGTTATATGTGCAAATGACAATATGGCGGTAGGTGTGTGCAACAGAGCTGAAGCACTTGGACTTTCAGTGCCAAATGATTTTAAGGTAACAGGATTCGACAACTTTGATAAAGCAGCTTACTATACGCCCCGCATAACAACGGTGAGCAGGATCCGCGAGAAGATCGGAGCTACGGCCGCAGAGATCATGCTGAATATCTGGGCGGGAAACAATCCGGATACCAGCTCTTATATAGATTATAATTGTATATTTACGGAGAGTTGTGGCTGCGGTGCGGATGCCATGATGAACGGCAGACAGTACCTGAAGAATTATATAATGGGAATTGTGGAACGCGAGGAGATTGATGAGAGTACATTGGATTTTACACATCTGCTCAGCAGATGTAAGGATTATAGTGAATTGTATCCATGTGTTCAGACGGCATATACAGAGGCAGAGTGCAAGAAATGCGTTATGGTTGTCGACAGATCTCTTGTGGAGATGGGGGGCTCTGGGCCGACTCTCTCGGCGGCGTATGATGAGGATGTATTTGCCGTGAAGGGTTATCCTCAGAGAATGCAGATCGTGTACAGTCAGGGCACAGTGGATAACGGTAACGATACATACCACAGTATGTTTCCGCTTCTGGATGATGAGATTGGCGGCAATATATTTTTATTTGCGCCATTTCATTTCGGAGAAAAGGCAGTTGGGTTCTGCTGTGTGGAGAATGGCTATTACCTCATGGATAAGCAGCTTTGGTCAACTGTAATGAGCGAAGTGAATGTAGCCATGATAAATCTGTTCAACAAATGGCGGCTGGAGCAGATCAATCAGGAGCTTACAGCAATATCCATAAAGGATCCTCTCACTCAGATATATAACAGAGAAGGCATGAGACAGATAGCTGCAAAAGCATTTGATAAGGCTGCGAAGCAGGGAAGGACGCTTCTCATAATGTTTGCCGACATGGACAGGCTCAAATATATAAACGATACATATGGCCATGAGTACGGAGATAAGGCGATAAAGAGTGCCGCCAGAGCTGTGGCCGGCGGCGGTGGAATAAGCAGTATTCCGGTTAGATACGGTGGAGATGAATTTGTATCCATATCTATATATGATGAGACGGAGTCTCCTGAGGAAAGAAAGACGGCGATCCTTGAGAAAGCCAGGGAGATAGCTGTGCAGGAGAAACTGCCATTTGCCCTGGAGTTTAGTATAGGTTATGTTATAACAGCCCCGGATGGTGATAAAACCCTTGAAGAGTATGTGCGGGAAGCAGATCACAGCATGTATCAGGAGAAGATGCAGAGAAGGGTAAACAGACAATAATAAAAATTATCAAAAAATGGAGAATCAGTTCTTATGTGCTGATTCTCTATTTTCATTCAGTATGTTATAATTAACTGTCATTATGATAGTTTGCGCAGGCACAGATGATGCAATGCTCATTTTATCATGTCGCCTAACGGCTCCATGTGGACACAACGTGGATTATTTATATTAGATACTTAGGATCAAAAGGAGGATATACAATGCTTAAGAATGTAACTGACACAGTATTTTACGTGGGTGTGGATGACAAGGATATAGACCTGTTCGAGAATCAGTACATCGTGCCCAACGGCATAGCGTACAATTCGTATGTCATCATGGATGAGAAGATTGCCATTATGGATATGGTGGATGCAAAGTGTGCAGACCAGTGGTTTGCAAATGTGGCAGAGGTGCTTGGTGACAGAAAACCGGATTACCTCATCATATCCCATCTTGAGCCGGATCATTCTGCCAACCTTGGCGATGTGCTTGCAAAGTATCCTGATATCAAGATCGTGTCGAATGCCAAGCTTTTCGGAATGCTTCCAAACTTCTTCGAGGTTCTTGTGGCTGACAGAAGTGTGACTGTGGCAGAGGGACAGACACTTTCACTTGGAAGCCATACACTTCAGTTCTTCATGGCTCCTATGGTTCATTGGCCTGAGGTCATGGTTACATATGAGCAGAGCGAGAAGATACTTTTTTCAGCGGATGCATTTGGCAAGTTCGGAACTCTGGATACTGATGAGGACTGGGCATGCGAAGCGAGAAGATATTACTTTAATATAGTAGGAAAATATGGAATGCCAGCACAGGCTCTTCTGAAGAAGGCAGCAGGGCTGGACATCCAGAAGATATGTGCGCTTCATGGACCTATACTCACGGAGAATCTGGAATACTACATAGGCAAATATCAGCTGTGGTCAACCTACACACCTGAGGATGAGGGAATTTTCATCGCATACTGCAGTCTCCACGGCAACACTGAAAAGGCTGCAAAGAAGCTGGCGGAGATTCTTGAGGCGAAGGGTGCTCCAAAGGTTGCGATATCAGACCTCTCAAGAGATGACATGGCAGAGTGCGTAGAGGATGCATTCAGATATGACAGACTGGTTCTGGCAGCCCCAACATATGATGGCGGTGTGATGCCTGTCATGGCAGACTTTATCAATCATCTGAAGATGAAAGCATACCAGAAGAGAAAGGTTGCTTTTATTGAAAATGGTTCATGGGCGCCAATGGCAGCCAAGCTCATGAAGGAGCAGATGTCAGCCATGAAGGATATTGAGATAGTGGATGAGCACGTGACCATAAGGTCTGCATTCAAGCAGTCGGATGTGGCAGCGCTCGAAGCTTTGGCTGGAAAACTGTTATAAGAGATAAGGATAATAAACATAAAGTGAGTCTGAAACCGACTTACATACGTAGTTATTATTCATCTAACAGGTGAGTTGTCACAATAAAGTTGTTACACAGAGTTGCTATACATATCGTGAGCAGGGCGAAATAAGCGGAAGCGACCCAGCGAATGATATGTATAGCAGCTCTGTGTTCAAAGATAGAATTGGCAACTCACCGTCATATCAATAATGTAAGGAAGGTGTAAGACATGGCTAAGTCCATGGTTTCCGGTAAGCCCCTCAGTCTGATGCTGCAGTTTGCCACGCCGCTTTTGCTCGGCAATCTGCTCCAGCAGACTTACAATATAATAGATGCGGCTATTGTGGGGCAGATGCTGGGCGATAAGGCTCTGGCGGGAGTCGGAGCAAGCAGTAGTATACAGTTCCTGGTCCTGGGATTCTGTATGGGATGCTGTGCAGGATTTGGTGTTCCTGTTGCGAAGTATTTCGGTGCAAATGATATGCACAAGATGAGAAAATACATATTTAACGGAGCCGTGCTGACGGGTATTATAGCGATTGTAGTAACTGTAATATGCTCGGTGGGCTGTAATCAGATACTTCATCTGCTTTCGGTTCCCCAGGATATATATGATAAGGCGTATTCGTATCTTATAGTCATATTCCTTGGAATTCCATTTACACTCATGTACAATTATCTATCTAGTGTGCTCAGGTCTCTGGGGGACAGCAGGACACCATTCATGTTTCTGGCGTTCTCGGCGGTACTCAACATATTCCTTGATCTGTTCTGTATACTGGTGCTCAAGTGGGGATGTGCCGGTGCTGCCATAGCAACGATAACTGCGCAGGCAGTGAGTGGAATATTGTGTCTGGTATATATATTCAAAAAGGTTCAGGTCATGCATCTTGAGACACAGGACAGAATAGTTGAAGGCTCTGCAGTCAAGGAGCTTCTCATTATGGGAATTCCAACAGGCTTGCAGTTCTCCATAACAGCTATAGGAAGTATGGTAATGCAGTCTGCAAATAACGGGCTGGGAAGTGTGTATGTATCGGGCTTCACAGCCGGTATGAGGATAAAGCAGTTCACCATGTGCCCATTTGACGCATTTGCAACGGCGGCATCTGTGTTCTGCAGCCAGAATCTTGGAGCTGGACAGGCGAAACGTATAAAGCAGGGATTGTTGCAGGCGATAGCAGTCGCAGTGGGATATGGATTGATAGCAGGACTTATTATGATATTATTTGGCAGACCGCTCTCTATGATATTTGTAAAGAAGAGCGCAGTCGATGTCCTTGATGCCTCTGCGAAATACCTCAGATATATGGGATTCTTCTACTGGAGTCTCGGTATACTGAACGTGGCGCGTATGGTGACACAGGGACTTGGATATTCCGGTCGGGCTATATTCTCAGGTGTTACAGAGATGGCGGCCAGGATCATAGTGAGCCTGGGGTTTGTCGGAACCTTTGGATTCACGGCCATCTGTTTTGCTGACCAGACGGCATGGGTCACCGCGACTATTTATATATTGCCGACATGCCTTTACTGCGTGAAGAAGTCCACGGCGAAGATTGCTGCGGCGACGTAGTTGTATATTGTTATGGATAATTGGAAGTAAGAAAAAACACCTCGGTTTGAGGTGTTTTTTTAAGTATTCTTAAAACTAATAAATATAAAGTTCAGTTGGTGACGATCGGTCACCAACTGGTAATATTTTGTAACCGTTTTATTTGTGCCAGTGCAATGAGAAGGTTGATATCGAGATTACTATAATATACAACAATACATTAAATCATAAATTTGTTGACTGCATCATTTATCTCAAATTTAGTTTCTTTGTCTGAAAGTCCAATATCGATCATGCCACGGCCGTCAAGTTCATCGCCAGGAAATAATATCTCTAAGTGCTTACCTTGTAACAGGCATCCGAGATCCTCTTTTGAAATCGATATATTGACGTATCTCTTGCTTTCCTTTGCAACTTCAACATTTGCCATGAAACTTCCGTCGTTTGAATTTTTTATATTATATTCAGGTTTGCTCATATTGATCGTCTCCTTGCTGTTATGTAATAATGCCATATTTAGGTATATCACTTCTTATTGTTATCATCAAGCAGTTTGGGAGCGTTTTACATATTGCTTTGAGTCAGAACTATCGGTCAAACCGTCAAATGTGTCAACTCTCAACAGGAACAGTGGAGGAAGTATTCCCACTTTGACATATCCATATATTCATTATAAAATTAACCTGATTTTAATCTTTCTCATATTTTAGATTAATCATCGGTTGGTATAGTAACAACATCAGTTGATGATATCAGCAACAAACGATTAGAAAGATGACAGATCATCGGAAGATGATGAAACTAAGATGAAGAGAAAGGGTGTAATGATTATGGATAAACTTGAAAAGGTAGAAAAGTTAAGAGCGAAAACAGGTGTAAGTTACGAGGATGCAAAGAATGCGCTTGAGGCGTGTGATTACGATCTGCTGGATGCAATTATTTATCTTGAGAAGCTTGATAAGGTGAAGGCTCCTGAAGTGGAGAGCTTTACCACAGGCGAGGAACAGAAGACATCAACAGAGTTTGAGCAGGCGCAGCAGACATATACAAATGATTGTAATAAAGTGACGTTTGGACAGATGATGGACAGATTTTTCAAATGGTGCGGCAAGGTGTTAAAGAAGAGTGTGGACAGCACATTCATAGTAGAGCGCAGAGGACAGACCATGATAAACGTTCCGATTCTGGTGCTTGTGATCGCACTCATACTTGCATTCTGGGTAGTGCTTCCACTTCTTGTTGTAGGGCTCTTCTGTGAGTGTAGATACCATTTTGAAGGAATAGGCGACATCAACGTAAACCTTAATAGCGCATGCGACAAAGTAGCCGACTCAGTAGACAACCTTAAGTCCGACGTCAATAACAAGTAACAAAAAAGATAAATAAAAACAATATCAACACAGATAAAAAATATATGTAGTAAATGCAACATATATTCAATTGATAAAAATTATTAAAGACAAAATATCTTATACTGATATTTTATCAAATATCAGCTGACATGTTTTGGGGGATTATTGTAATGTCTGTAGGGGATATTTCTGTGATGAGTAGCCGTGGCGACTGAGCTTCAGCGCTTCTTGCCAGGACGGAGCTCCGCAAACGTCCTTATCGCGGTCGGTGCCGAGTGCAGATAGAAGCAAGCCAAAGTGAAGGAAGATAGGCGTAATTGCAGAGGTATATTTCACAGGCTTACTTCAAAACCAAACTATATCAGCGTCCGTCATAAAAGAAAGGAAAAAGATATGGCACAGAAGATTCTCATTGTGGAGGATGAAGAGAAAATTGCGAGATTCGTGGAGCTGGAACTGGTTCACGAGGGATACGAGGCAGAGAAGGCATTTGACGGAAGAACAGGTCTGGACAAAGCTCTGACAGGTGACTTCGACCTTGTGGTGCTGGATGTGATGCTTCCGGGACTCAATGGCCTGGAGGTGCTTCGAAGAATCCGCAAGGAGAGTGTTGTGCCGGTTATCATGCTGACTGCAAGGGATGCAGTCATGGACAAGGTGTCAGGGCTTGATGCCGGTGCTGACGATTATCTCACCAAGCCATTTGCCATAGAGGAGCTGCTTGCCAGGATAAGGGTTGCGCTGAAGAGGCGTGGAACTTCGGAGGTTCACACACACAGGATAGAGATCCGTGGGGTGTGCATGGACACCGAC
>JAQYAS010000070.1 GCA_029338615.1 Clostridiales bacterium | reverse complement strand
CTTTCGTCATGTGTCCATTTGACTTTTCTTATATTGTTGTATCCATCTGTACGCTCATCATCATACATGTACTCTGATTCAACAATTCCTCTGCCAATTATATTTGTCCGTCCTTTTTTTACAAACACTATATCTCCAGGCTTCATAACATTACAGAACTGCCAAACCGCATGAACCGAATTTTTATAAGAAGAATTGCCACCATATACTTCTTTCATCTTATTCCTTATTTCTTCCTTAGACTGAAAAGCATCTATCGCACCTATTTCTCCCCAGCCAATCGCCATGATTCCTTTGTTCTGCATCTCTTTCCACATGCTACCATCATCACCTGGCGCATATGTCCAATATCTTATGCCATCATCAATATCCTCTCCAGCTGTAACGCCATCTGATCGTCTCGCCTGCTGATTCTGTGCTACAACCGTTTTAAATATATCAGATGCAAGTTCATCAGTCATATCAACTTTTTTACCAGCCTCTGTGAGAGTCCACATACCTCTGACACTATTATCTATGTATCCACCTTTTACAAGGTAGTTTCTTGCAAATGCAACCTCATTTTCAAACTTATTAACTTTTGTTTTACCCCTTGTGATACTTACCTGTTCTTTTGTCAAATGCTCATTCTCGATTATTTTGTTTCGTGTATCCGCTGCTGTCGCAGAGCCGCCAAGATCCCTGAGTGCCATTATGACCGGCGCAAACCACTTTAGAAATTCTGCATTTGACTTTTCTTTCTTCTTTTTATCTTTTATTTGATTCTTATTAACAGTATCCGATTCCATCCATGCATAGTATGATAATTCAGGGAAAGATAAGTACCTGTACTTTCCTGTTTTCAGACATTCTGTATAACTCCTGCACATGTCAAGATAAACTTGACCCGACGGAATATCATTCTTCGATAAAACAGCTCTTGCTGACACTACATAATCAGCAGGAAGATTATTTGTGTTGGTTATAAACCATCTATTTACCGAATCAAGATTTATAAATGTGTATGGCCTTATCCAGTACAAGCCCATAGTAATATTCCATTTCACACCAAATTGCCCTCTGACAATATCATAAACACTTATAAAATCATGCTGGTATCTTTCATTATCAGGATCCTTATCAAGTTTTAATGCTATTTCAAAGAGCGCCCATAAATTGTCAATATCATCTACTCCTCTACCGCCAGCTTTAGACCTACCATCCTTAAATCCATAAAATGTTGCGAACAAATTATTTAGCACTGGGATTCCATCAAAATTAGCTGGAACCTTTGCATCTATCCCAAACTCCCTTGCCATTTGATTCATTATCAACATTCTATTTGCATTCGTTATGCCCTTATTAAACAATCCATATACTGTGAACGGATCAATATCCACAATATCATTGTCTTTTTCAAGTTTTGGAAGTTTTATATCTATTGCTGTATAGATCTCTTTTATCTTCTCAATCAAACTTTCTCTGTCATTTCTAAATACCATCAACTTATCCGCAAGTTCCATATAAAAATCTGTCCACTCAAACTGCATTCTCTCCACCTCTTTCGTAAATTTAAATCAATTTTAAAAATCATTGTCTAACTACATATATTAATCAAAGGGCACCATGTAATCAATTGCTTCTATAAAAATTTTTCGCTTATATAATTTTATTCCATTTTCATTTGCTCGCAAAAATATACCCGTGAATCCTATTACTTTTGTTGACATCTCATATAGATCCATCAACAAGAACATATGTAACGCCTTCCCCATCTGCCGCACATGAGATCGCATCATTCTGCAAAAAATAATTAAAGCCAGGATGTCCACAATCAAAATGATCAAGAACATCCTGACTTACTTTTAACATATCTAATTGTTTGAAACTAAGCCCCATAACTATTTCTTCTGTCCTTTACACATCTCTTTCATATTTTCTATGTCCTCAGAAGGAAACACATTTTTGAACTTCCTACATTCATCCCAGTAGCTTTTATCTGGAATACTCTTCTTTACCTCATTTGCAAACGCTGCCAACATTCCATCTCTGATAATATTTGCCTCATTTGGTTTCGCCATTGCTGCCATATCTGTTTCCTCCTTTCCAAGTATATCTACTTTTTTGTGGTTAAATTCTATCATTTTCACTTTCAGAAAAACAACCTTATCATTAAGTTTTACTATAAATATTATACTAAAATGATAACCTTTTTATACTCCACATTATATATTCCTATTCGGTTGTTTGTTCCATGCACACCATCTCCACCTCATACTCTACAGCAGATTAACCACACACATCATAAGCACCACCTGCATTACAAGTATAAGTGGCACTCCAACCGAGAAATAATTCTTCCTTATCTTGTGCCTGAACACCACCATTCCAAGCAGAGCACCAATACTTCCACCGGCAAATGCCATACCGAGCAGGACAGCTATGGGAATCCTGTATCCGCCCTTAACCGCTCTGTATTTGTCAATTCCGAACATGACAAATGTTATAACACTCATTGCCGCAACGAACCAAAGTGTCCATCTGTATTCCACAAACACATCCCAGAATGCAAAGTTCAATTTGCCCGCCGGTCTGAGCTTCCAAGTCATGAACACCGCAAGCTCTATCACACACACGCACACTGTGAACACTCTCAGCATCATATTTGTCTTGGAAGCAGTCCTGTCACACAACGCAAATGCTATTATCATGCCAGGGGCACCACCGGCAATGGCTATGATCCCCAGCAGAACACTGAGCGCCTTATGGCTTGTTCTCCTGCGTCTCGCAGCCGTCACTCCATCAAGGACAGCTCCTAGTATATTTATACATATCAGATATATGATCAACTTATCCATTATATATACCCACCTTGTCTACTGACATTGTATACATAGTTCCACTCTCCTATATACTTCTACTGATCTGCGATGAGCACCTGCGGCTGAACCTTTCTGATGTTCCCCGCTCTGATAAATGCTACCACAGAGAATAACACGCTCATAAATACCAATGGTATAACCAGTGATATCACGCTTGTACTTAAATTAAAACTGTATATTCCAAATGATTCAAATCCTGCCTTGAAGAATGGCTTGCTGACGATAAGTGCCAGAACTATACCAAGCAGCGACCCCACAACTGCCGTCACGATAAAGCGGACCGCAAGCTGGCATCTGAGTCTGAAGGATGTAAATCCAAGTGCCTTGTATATTCCGATATCCTTCTGCTCACGCATGAGAACCTTGCCACACACGATTATGACCGTGACTATCACGAATACAGCCCCCAACATATATGTGAGCAATGTGAGTCCCTGTATTGCAATGTTGACTGTACCCGCCACTTCTTCAAAATCATCCTTTGCTGAATGTATTGAATACGTGATGCCCTGATTATCGCCATATCTCTTATCTATCTCCTGGATTATCGCATCACATTCATCAGTATTGTCAAGATCATAACATATTCCTTTGCCGCTCCATTCCTCTTCATCTGAACTGCTTTTGGCAGCTCCACTGACACCAGACTCACTTACGATCTCTTCGCTGGCAAACTTACTATATGCAGCCTTACTAATTGCAAAGTTCTTGCCCATATCATTTGCCGAATCGTATATGCCGGAGATCACCATCTTCCTTGCCACGCCGCCGCGCTTGACTGTGACTGTGTCACCTACGTTCATGTGAAATCCATCAGCCACATACTGGGTTATCAGCACTTCATTGTCATATGTGCAGGTTCTTCCCTTTCTTATCGTGTTGATCCTACCAGGGTCCTCCACTATATAACAATACATCTGCACATCATCGAACAGAAGGTACTCGCTGGACATTTGATATTTTCTATACGCTGTGTGTTCTGATATAACATTCTCTATATCCTTCTGCGTATCCTCATCGACAAACGAAGCAGTCAGGTCATACTTCGTGACTGAAAACATATCCACCAGCATATTCTGTGAATTAAACCAGCGCATCATATCGTTCATAAGTATCATGAACATGGCAAGTATAGCAGTCACTATGATGGCTGCGGCATACTGTTTCTTCTCAGATATAAACTGTCTGTATGCAAGACTCACACCAAGTTTCTTACCTGAGACCGGAAGCTTCAGAACGCTTGAGAAATGCACACTGTCCCGTCCACCTCTTATCGCCTTTATAGGTGTGGCCTCGGATATTCTCCTTGTCTTCAACATGATAAATGCTGCTACCAGAAGCAGTATCGCCAATATGACACACAGCACAAGTCCTACATTAATATCAGACGGAACTTCAAGTCCTGAAGAAGATCTTGTGGCACTATTTATAATTTTTAGTATCGGAACGGCCAGTGGTATTCCAGCAAACAATCCAGCCGCCACAGTGCACATATACCCGGCAAGCAACGCCAGCTTCACCGATGCATTTGTCATTCCGATCGCTTTGAGTATTCCTATGTTAACAAAATCCATCTCTATGCTGCTGCCGATGTTGTGTCCTAGAACTATCATAGCCGCCACCAGAAGCAGCACAACAAATATAAGCAGCACCGCGGAGAATACCTTTGTCATAAGAAGCATGTAACTTCCCGCCTGCTCCTTTGATAAAGTTATCCAGCAATATGACGCGAAATCACTCACATTATTCAGTTCTCTCTCAAACTCCATCTCCGTAAGGTCCAGGCCCGGCTTTTTATCTATTATGATAAGCTTTGACAATTCAAAGGATCTCTTGTCATCTTCCAGTCCGCTTCTATGATCTTCCGCAGCCTTTGCCTTGAGATCCGCAAAATCCTCATCTGAGATCAATATCGTCTTTATTCCCATGACCGAAGATCCCATATATGGATCCTCGAAAAATGACGCAACTTTGAAGGTATAAGAACCGTTATCATTGCCCAGCTCGACTGTATCACCAATCTTGCAGTCATACATACCTATGAAACTGAACGGCACACTTACCTCACCTTTTTCAAGCCGGCGATCTGTCATTTTGTTATCCACATCATACTGATCATATGTGAGCACGCTGTCTGTATCATTCAAAACGAAGCTGCTGTTTCCGCCTTTTCCATTGCAGTCCTTAAGCAGCAGATATACAACATCTGCTGCTTTCACTTCCTGCACCGCATCACATTTGCCAATATTCTTTATTATCTTGTCTGCACTTGTTCCATAGGCATCCAGCCTGTTCTCCCCATAAAGTGCGGCAAGCATACCTCCATAACCAACCTCTTCCATAGCTTCCGAATCATGCCTTATGGAATTCGTGTAGTAAGAAAGCACTGAACAGAATGCCAGAGAAATGATAAGCATGAGCACGAACACACTTATATGCACGCCCTTGTTTCTTCTCATATTTCCTCGAAGCACCATCATGATATATCTCATCCCGGCACCTCCTACCACTGCATGGAACCAAGCCATGCATCTATCTGGCTCTCACGGCTCTTGCGATCTTCTTCAATATATTGTGACAGCTTCAGCTCACCTATGATCCTTCCGTCCTCTATGTAGATGATCCTGTTCGCCCTGATAGCAGCCCTCACATCGTGGGTAACCATGAGTATGCTCTGTCCCTCCACGTTGAGCTCGGTGAGAAGGTCCAGCACATCCTGGGTATTTCTGCGGTTTAATGCGCCTGTCGGCTCATCCGCGAAAAGGATACCCGGACTGTTGATGACCGCTCTGGCAATAGCGCCCCTCTGTGCCTCTCCGCCGGACACCTGTGCAGGAAGTCGGTCAGCAGCACTTTCTATATTCATCTTTTTTATGAGTTCATCAGCCCTGTTTTCAGTCTCTTTTGTTCTCGTATCCTTATTCATATAACCCGGCACAAGTATGTTCTCTCTAATGCTGAGGTTACTAACAAGATGTATCTGCTGAAACACAAATCCAAACTCATACACCCTGAGTTCTGCCATGCGCTTCTCATTGTATTCTGTTATATCCTCGCCATCATATATGACCTTTCCCGAAGTCGGTCTGTCCATCCCGGACAGACTGTAAAGCAGTGTAGATTTTCCCGAGCCTGACGCTCCCATGATGACTGTAAAATCTCCCTTATAGATATCCAGATCCATGTTGTTGAGCACATGGTTCTGCACGCCCTCACTGGAAAAGCTTTTGCAAAGGTCTCTTGCCTGAAGTATTATATCTGCCATTTTTCTCTCCTTTTTATAGTTGTAGCACGGGGGGCATTCAGACATCCTCTACAGATCTTCACCTCGCCACCGTGCTACAACCATATCACCCTATTTATTAACAAGTCCTTAACAAACCTTTCTTGCTGCAAAATATAACACTGCCTCCAGGCCATCAGCATGATTTACAAGTTCCACATCTCCGCCCATTCTGTCCATGAGATAATGGACAATAAATAGTCCAAGGCCCGCTCCAGGTTCATCACCGGAGTTTTCCCCTCGATAAAACTTCTCATATATGAACGGCATATCCTTATCCGGAATTCCTGTTCCATGATCCTTTATGGACAGCCTGTATACCATATCAGCGCCGCTCACATGGACATTCCTTGGAAGTTTTTCGGGCGATATACATTCCGTAACAATACTTATCTCTGTGTCTCTGGCATACTTTGCCGCATTGGACAAGATATTCTCTATCACCTGAACCACTCTTCCCGAATCTGAATGCTCAAGCACTGCCTCGGTTATATCTCCATTCAACACGATATTCATACCAAGTCCTATATCTGACAGGACCTGTTCCAGCAGAGGTTTTATCTCAACCTTATCACTCTTCACCACCAGTCTGTCCAGATCATGCAAGGAATGAATAAACATGTCATTCGTTATGGACGTCACCTCATCACATTTCTTCATGATGACCGACGCATACCTCTCCCTGCGCTCCTGGGTGGCATCCATATTCATGACCAATGCCTCCGCATATCCTCTTATGGATGCGATCGGAGTCTTTATATCATGTGACAGCGTGGCTATAACTGTCTTGTTGTTCTCTATCGCTTCCTGCTCTCTACGCCTTGCATGCACTATCTCCGTTCTCATATGGTCAAATGCCCACGTGAAGCTTCCGAACATATTTACCCGTCTGTACTTAAGTTCGGTGTCCATATTCCCTGCTGCCAGATGTGATGCATAATCCTCCAGCTCGTCAAATGGCCTGAGAACACACACGTATATGTACAGGAATAATACAATCACAACACACAGGACAACGATATAAATGATCAATATATTTCTAAGTCCTGACTTGCCGGTATCTAGCTTTTGTTCCCTGAGTTCATTCATTACAGCGTCAAGCTTTTCGTCAGCATCTGTGGATCCCGAATCATACAGTTGTTTCACTTCATTCAGTTCCACTATATACTGCCCATATTCATCATCTTTTATCCGCCGTGTCTCGTCCTGCTTCTCCCTGTAGAACAGCCAGCCAAAAACTATGGTTATGGCGCACATGAACACGATCAGCATTTTTATTATATTGTTTCTTACTGAATGTCGTTTCATATAAACTCCCTACAGCTGCCAAGTGGACATCCACCTTACAAGCTCATATTATCCTCACTGTCTTTGTCTATTCACTATCTCCCAGCACATATCCCGTTCCCCATACCGTACGGATAAGCTGCGGATGTGACGGATCTGTCTCAAGCTTTTCTCTGAGCCACCTCACATGCACCGCAACCGTGGATGGCTCCACATCACTGTACAGCCCCCACACGGCACTCATGATCTGTTCCTTTGTCAATACCCTGCCTCTGTTCTCCGCCATGTATACAAGCAGGTCAAATTCCTTCGGCTTCATATCCACATTGCTTTTGTTTCTGCTCACAGTCCGTGCGTGCCTGTTGATCTCTATCTCGTTCCCATCTGTGTTCATGATCAACATCTCAGACTTATTGTCATCAACACCGTAAGTTCTCCTGAGTATCGAACGGATACGAGACATAAGCTCTTTCAGTGAATACGGCTTTGCGATATAGTCATCTCCACCCATATCAAGGCCATTCACCTTGTCATCCTCACTCGTCCTCGCACTCGCAAATATGATTGGAACCTGCGAAGTATGTCTGAGTTCTTTACATAGTGAGAAGCCTGTACCATCGGGAAGATTGATATCCAGAAGTATGAGATCACATTTGTTATCTGTCAGCACTTCATATGCATCGTCTATGCTGGCTGCGTACAGAAAAGCATAGCCGTTGTCCTCCAGCATATCCTGTATCAGCATAGACAGATCAGCGTCATCATCCACTATAAGTATTGTTCTCTTGTCTGTATGCTTTTCTGTCATCCTATACCCTCCAATATCTTCACTGTAGACAATTCATATTATATGACTCTAAACTGCCCACATATCGTCTGTAATATCGTTCGCAAGCAGTGCATACAGCCAACTATTTTTCTTTATTCACCAGCATGTCATATGTAACACCATATTTCTCCGCTATGTCACTGGCATATGATCTGCCAGCGGGCGGCGCTATCTCGATCTTGTAAGATCTTTGTGAGCCCTCGTTATGTACGATCAGCGAATATACCTTGCCCTCTGTACGCCCTTCATTCATCTCATCCACATCAAAGCCCAGCTTATGCATATGGGTGTTGTATATCGTTCTCGTTCCCTTTGTCAGAATCGCTCTCACGGAATCTCTGGCTATATAGTAGCCCTCCTCAAATGACGTAGTTGAAAACGTCTCATTGAGAAGTATCAGGCTGCCGTCACCCGCACCGTCAAATATCTCCTTAAACCTCTTACACTCCTCACCAAGTCTTCCAAGATCAAGAGTTTTGTCCTCGTCAGCAGGGAAATGCGTAAATACGCAGTCCACAGGAGCAAATTCAAATTCATCACCTGGGATATATATACCGCCCTGAGCCAGTACAAAAAGCTGTCCTATCGTCTGGGTTATAGTCGTCTTGCCGCCTCTGTTGGCACCTGTGAGGATATACACTCTGTGCTCGCTGTCAAAGTCCAGATCATTGGTCACTATGTGATCCGACTCCTCCGTATCAAATGCTGCAAGCTTGATATTGTATACACCACGAGCCTTCATATAATATCTACTCTTGGAATTGGCTTCCTTAGATGTACCTGCGTCCGGCTGATATGCAGAGTTCACAACCCTTGCCTTGGAAAATACCGCACCTCTGCTTTGCAATTTTTCTATATACTCAGCCCATCTTATATAGTATGTAAGCTCCGGTATGAGATCCGTCATGTCTGTGATGGTTATGGATACATATTTATTGAGCACCTGTCTCATTTTCTTCACTATCCCGGATACCATATGTCCCACTACTCTGTCCGTATATCTGGTCACATCCTTTGCCTGGTCGCCCTCAGGTATTCCGCCAATTCCGGCAGCAGCACCTGCCACGGTACCCACAGCGGCAGTCTGCGCCATCTGCTGCATAGGAGCGTTCACCTGAAGCTCACTTCTTGCATCAAATGGCTGGAACTTATAATCTCCCTTCCACTGCGCCTCATTGCTGATCCTGTCTCTGGTTACTAGATGATCATAGAAATTACTGAGAACACCACCTCTGGTGAAGTATTTATTGTTCACTGATATAAGGCCTACGCCCTCAGCTTCAAATCTCTCATTCAGATTGATTCCAACCGTTATACTCTTTATCTCTGAGGTATCAAATTTCAGTCTGGATATATCTTCCTTAAGTTCACCAAAACCATTATCACTATATATTCTCTTCACATAATCCCTGAGCCCGGCAAATCCGTCAGAGTGAAGTTCATACTTATTAAGACATTCATATAGAGCATCAACACACTTGATATAATCGCCTATCTCATCAAGCCTGTGCATCAGCTCCCACACACTTGCACCTTCATCGTATTCGCGGCGAAAGCTTCCGTAATCCTTCAGAAAACTTATCCTGTTGAGGGTCTCCATCATATCTTCCCTTAACTGTTTATGGTCAAGAATGTCCTCAAATATATCACATCTGTACCGGGTCACCTCCGGATCCTCATACATCTGCGACATAACGCGCATTATATAATTCTGTTCTGCCTCCTTGGATGACAACTGCCTGCATATCATGTCCAATCCTAGATCATGCATGGTCACAGGGCTCAGTATTTGGGACAAATACTCGCCATCCGGAACCAAAAGGCTGTATTTTCCAGTTGCTTTTTCTCCCATATCTATACCTTTCAAATCACAATGTCGAAAACCTATCTGACTAACTCACACTATCCGGCTTCTGTCTGCCTTTCATCAGTCTTTCATCGTTCTTCCATCTGTCTCTGTTCTACTTGCCAATTACCTTCATATACGCCGTGACCATCTCCACTACGCCGTCCACGCCGAGCTTCGTCTCATCAAGGCACAGGTCATAATGTCCTGAATATCCCCAGTTCTCTCCTGAGTAATAGTCATGATAGCTTCTTCGCCTGGCATCAGTCTCCTCCACAAGACTCTTTGCCTTTGATTCTGATATGCCATGCTTGTCCATTATCCTCTTTATTCTGCTGTCTTTATCTCCGCACAGGAATATTCTCACTGCATCGTTCCTGTTCTTGAATGCAAAATCCGAGGCTCTTCCCACTACAACGCCATCCTGTCCGTCAAGCAATCTCTCAAGTACCTCCTCCGGGGTCTTTCTTCTCTTCACGACAAAGTCATCTGACACCGACTGCATCATAGAATCTATAGCCTTCTCTCCAAAGAAAAACGGATATTTGTCGTACACACCCTTCTCCTTTGCCAGCCTTATTATCTCTTTCTTCGTGTAGCAGGCTATACCATATTTTGAGGCAAGTCTTGCTGCCACCTCATCGCCGTCACATCCACACTCTCTGCCTATTGTAATTATCATTCTGTGCACCTCCACTCGTCATTCTTATATAATAGAAATGTCTCATCTCTATAACTCATCAAACAATACACCCCCATTATATTACAATATAGCTGCAGCTGCATCCTATAACTTGCAATATCTACCTCTTTAGAATCCCCGTTCCATACATACGAAATGCTTATCAAAAAGATCACACTCTCCAACCGTTTCAAAGCCAATCTTGGCGTATGTCGAAAGCGCCACCACATGTCCCTCTCTGACAAGTATATGAACGCCCTTCATGCCTCTGCTTTTCAGGACATCACAAGCATAGTTCATCATAGTCTTCGCAATTCCCTGTCCCTGCATATCCTTCCTGACGCACAGCCTTGAAAGTTCTCCCGATGGAGCCAGATCTGCTCTCCAGCACGTAAGTGCCTCAACAGCATCGTCGTGATCTATGGATATTGTGGCCACAATCTCTTCTTTGTCATTCTTCATAACAAACAGATCCTCGTTCTTCAGGTCAAATGCTATGGTATTCTCGTCAGGATAATTCTCGCTCCACTCACATGGTCCGCCTATCATGGCGTGATAGAGTGAGAGCAGTTCTTCTTTGTCTTCTGGTGTTGCATTTATTATCTTCATATGTCATCTATGTCCTTTCCACAATATAACTGTTGACTTTTCCTGTAGCGTGTTTTATTCCTGTTACATTAAGAAATGGGGGTTCTACTGGGTAGGGTTTATACCTGACAAGGCTTGCTCGTTTCTTTTTTTATTTCTAAAATATCGTACAGATACATTTTCCCAGAAGCGGCATGTCTGATCAATAATCTTGCACTAAACACATTGTACCGCTCAACCTCACCACTTTCATCGTAAACCGGTAACGCAAATCTGGTATCATATCTATACCATCCATTTTTAGCATTACTGCTATGTTTTTCTTTTTTATTTTCTTCCACTGTTTTGGATGTTGCTTTCTCACATGATCATCCGATCTGCGATAACACTCAACCAGATATTTCTCCTCAGCACTGTAATCTACGCCAGTGTTTTCAGCCCCATCATCCCCAAGCAGGTCTGAAAGTGACATATCAAGCGCCCTGCTGATAACAACCAGCTTGTCCGCCTGTGGATTGATCTTCTTCTTTTTCCAGTCATTTATAGTGCTGGTGGAAATCCCCGTTCGCCTCGAAAGCTCTGACTGGCTCATACTCAGATCATAAAGCTTGAAAATTATGAAGTACATCTGCCTAGCTACTTGATAGCTGCGGCTGTCGCTGATACCAGGCTTACTATAATCGGAAAATGGATGAATTCGAAAAGGTATACGAGCTCAACAAAGCCATACATCTCCCGGTATGCCTGAATGACATAGAGATCACAGAAGGAGAGTGGGAAGAAACTAAGAGATAGCCTCCAGAAAAAGCATTGCCTCAATCGCCGGTGTCTTTGAAGCATATTCGGTATTTTCTATGCCATTGGTAAGCAACAGCCGTTCCCAAAGCTTAGGATAATTGGAGAAATCAAATGTGTTGTCATCCAGTATCACGTATTCATCTATCTCAGGATGTTCCGCCAGATAGCTCTGGATACCCTCACCTCTGCCAACCCAGACATCGGTTGTCTTTCCAGACAGGCTTAGTCCAAATTTGCCCAGCATAGATACAAGATATGAGAAGTCATCCCCGTCTTCTCTCATAAGCTTCCAATCAGAAGTCAGAACGATTGCTGCATCGCCAAACTGTTTTAACGCCTTTTTCAGCAGCCTCACTCTGGACTCATCGATCCCTGTTCTCCCACTGGGCGCCCCCACAACTGTCGTCCGGGTATTCAATACACCATCTACGTCCAGAAACAATGCAAAACTCATATGGCTTCTCCTTTCTTGTGAATGCCAGCACATATATAATGCGCTGGCATTTACCATTTATAAATCTCTCTTATCAAGATCAACTTATATCATATACACTTCTAAGTCTCAGCTTATCCACGCTTCCACTTATAACCTTTACAGTCTTTGAATCTGCATTCAGGTCAAAATAATTATCCGACAGGATCAGATCCTCATTCTCGTTCAGGATCTCCACACTCTTCGCATAAGCATCCGCACTGACTGTGATGTAGTCGCCATCCACTGTCGCCTGCAAATGAGGCTCCTCGTAGCAGAAATACTTCGGATATGATAATATGACCGTCCCCTCTGATATTACCTGTCCTTTCATACTTGCCTGATAGCTCACATACTGGTGGTAAATGTCGATACCAGGAAGTTCAACCTTGTCAAGCCATACGCTCGTCAGCGCTGGCGCAGTGATCTCCTCCTCGTGAGATTCAAGAACACGAGCTGACGCATCCCTCAACTGCCAGGACACAAGTATTTTCTCTGTGTTCATGGTTTCATTTGCCACGCAGAGGCGTATGGACTTCGGGAATTCAAATGGAAGTCTCACCAGCTCCTGTCCGCTTCCAAGCAAGCCCTCCTCTTCACAGGAGATCATGATCGGAGCAAAGAAACGTCTTGCATAGTAGTGAAGTGCCTTTAAGCGCTGGCAGTAATCCACACTGGACCAGGATGCAACCGGCCAGCAGTCGTTGAACTGCCAGTACACTGCTCCCATGCACCTGTCATCATTTCTGTTTCTTCGAAAATGCTCGACGCCATACCTGATGGCATCCGCCTGCAGAAGCTGCGATGCGTAGATAACCGTCTCGAAATCAGATGGATATCTATACGTCTGTTGCATATAATTCATTATCTTTCCATTTGCCGAGCCATTTCTCTGATGCCGCTCCATAATGTATGAAAAGATATTCATATCACGCTCATCATCCGTAAATGTCTCAACAGTTTTCTTTGAAGGAAATGACTGGAAACCGAATTCGGAAAGATATCTGAAGTAAGACTTTCTGTACTCAGAAAATGGCTTATCACCATGCCACACAGCCCAATAATGCACATCTCCGCGGTTCTCGTCTCTCGGATCATCAAATGAACCACCTGATGACGGGCTCGCCGGCCAATAAAATACCTGTGGAGCATACTGCTTCATGATCTTAGGGAGAATTCGCTCGTACATAATAATATAGTCCCGAACCTCGCTGTCCTTGCTCACCCATTTTCTCTCCTTAACAAACTGCTCCATCTCATTATTGCCACACATAAGCCCGAGTGACGCATGATGGCGGATTCTCTTTAAGTTGTCAATAAATTCCGCGGTGATATTTGCCTCGAATTCTGGTGTGAGATCGTAGACAGCACACGCAAACATGAAATCCTGCCACACCACAAGTCCCATCTCATCGCACATATCATAGAACCAGTCGTCAGGATAATATCCACCGCCCCACACACGTATAGAATTGAAGTTCGCAAATACCGCCTTCTCAAGCAGAGCTCTTGTGGTCTCAGGTGTCACACGTCCAAGGAGATGGTCCTCCGGAATGTAATCCGCACCCATGGCAAATATATTTACACCGTTTACGCAGGTGGCAAACTTCTCCCCCCATTTGTCCTTTGTGCGGTCCATGGTTATTGTTCGAAGGCCGATCTTTCTCGTCCAGTTGTCAACCACCGTACCATCATCTTTCACAAGGTCGACGGAAACAGTGTAAAGATTCTGCTCGCCATACCCGCGCGGCCACCAGAGCTGTGGATCGTCTATATGTATATTCTTCGTGTTATCTTCATTTAGTATCTTGTTTATAATTTCGTTTCCAGCCGGATCTACTACTCTAACTTTTACACTCAGTTGTCCCGTCTCTGATCCAGAACCGATATGCTTCCGGGCAAATTCTATCTCCGGCTTTATATCAAGTTCCACTGAGTCCTGCCCATGATACTGCAGGATTTCTACAGAATCTATCCGTGCGGTATCGATGCCAAGCAAGCTGACCGGCCGCCATATTCCTGCATCTGGAAGATGTGCGCCCCAGTCCCAGCCAAACATGCAGTGAGCTTTTCTGATATGTACAAATCCGTTCATGGCATCCTCGGTTCCCCGTGTTGGTGCCTTCGCAAATGCATCTGCGATGAACTTTGTCGGCGAATAAAAATATACACTTAATATATTATCCGTCTGCTTCAGGATATCCTTTACCGAATACTCCCATGTCCTGTGCATATTGTCGGCGTGTCCAAGCTTCACACCATTGAGCGTGATATCCGCAATGGTGTCCAG
>JAQYAS010000069.1 GCA_029338615.1 Clostridiales bacterium | reverse complement strand
GGAATCCTTGATCTGTACCTGAACGTTGTTGATGGTCTTGTGGTATATGACAAGGTTATCTATCAGTGCTTCATGAAGGAGATTCCATTCATGGCAACAGAGAATATCATGATGGATGCTGTTAAGCGTGGCGGCAACCGTCAGGAGCTTCATGAGAAGATCAGAGAGTACTCAATGCTTGCAGGCGAGCAGGTCAAGAAGTACGGAAGAGAGAATGATCTCGTTGACCGTATCGCAGCAGACCCTGACTTTGGCATGACAAAGGAGGAGATCGTATCTATCCTTGAGCCAAAGAACTTCGTAGGTCGTGCTCCTGAGCAGACAAGAGAGTTCCTTGAAGAGGTCATTCAGCCTATCCTCGATGAGAACAAGGATATCCTCGGTGTTACTGCGGAGATCAATGTATAAAGATCTGAATTAAAATGTATATAGAGTAAATAAGACGCTGGCGCATTTGCAGTGTTGATATGTCTGTTCTGTCATGGACATATCAACAAGCTTATGTGCCGGCGCTTTTTATATATTGAATGGGTGTCATTTTGCGGCGGAATGCGGATTACATGGACTGACAGACAGCTCAATTCTACGCATAAAAATTCTTGTCGTAATTTCATTAGATTTGCATTTGCTAAGGTACGAATAGGTACATTCTAAGGTTTACATTTGGAAATAGATGTGTTAGCATGGTTAGCGAAAACTAACCTAAAAATTAATACAAAAGAGTGTTAAGGGGGCAAAAGAGATGTTGGTGACAATAGTTGCGGCGGTAATTGTTATGGTGGCCTATTTCCTTCTTCTGTACGGAATGGTCGCATTTGTACAGGATAAGAGATTTATGAGCACAGCACCGAAGGAGAATCTGGCGGTGATTCCTGACAGAAAAGAGAGATTTCGCGGAGCTCATGCGGTTGGATGGTGTATAGAAGTAGTTGCACTTCTGCTGTTTATAGGAGCTATCGTGCTTAGCGTGTGGGATGGCGTACGGCATGATTTCGGCTACTGGAAGTTCTTCGCGCGATTCATAGTGATAATGTATGTGATGGAGATCTATGATATAGGTTTCTTTGACTGGGTGCTGCTCTGTCATTCAAACTTCTTCCCGCGTTATTATCCGGAGGTCAAGGGAGTTGTGGGACCTCATATGTTCGGATACAATATGAAGATGCATGTTATGCACTTTATTATATATATTCCTATCTGCGCTGTGGTCGCCGGGGTGTGTATGCTGTTTTAGAAAAGACTAAATCTACTTAGGTTATCTTTTGATATAGTCATGATAGTTATTGAACAGCCTTGGAATGATATAGTATAATATTATCAATAATAATTGGAGGTTGATAGTATGCCAGAAATATCACTGTTTTATGGAATCAGAATAACTATGTATTATGATGATCATAATCCGCCACATTTTTATGCAGAATATAACGGAAATAAAGCTATAATAGATATAAATGAAGCACGGGTTATAAAAGGTGCATTGCCTTCAAGGCAGTTAAAGCTCATACTTGCATGGTGCGTAATTCATCAAGATGAGTTAATGCAGAATTGGGAATTATCGAAGGATGGTTTGCCATTAAACAGAATAAATCCATTGATTTAAAAGTTATGTATTATACAGAGAGGGGGAATTGGCATGATATATGATATAGTACAGGTAGTTCCATTTGAAGATTATACAGTATATGTGTATTTTGAGGATGGCAAAATTGTATGTTATGATGCAAAACCACTACTGGATAAGAAAGTGTTTGAACCGCTTAGAGACAAAGATTTCTTTTTGAATTCATGTACAATTTTGAATGGAACTTTGGCATGGGATGTGACAGGAACGAGGGATACATCAAAATGTCTGGATATTGATCCGGATACGTTATATGAATTGGAAAATGTTAAAGAGAAAATAGCGTAACATAAATCGGTATACAGTAAACTATAAATAGCTGGTGTATGGACGAAACGTCTGTGCGCCAGTTTTTTTGTGCAGACAATAATACAGAGTTTGTATATGCACAGGATTTGGGTGGCTGTCGGGGCAACTATGAAAAAACTGATCAGCGTGATATAATGAGCATTGTTCGATGTATTTATGAAATATAAGGGGATATATTATTATGATGAAACTGACAAAGGAAGAACAGCACAGGCAGTGCATAAAAGAGATCAAAGCGACGCTGCTTGTGGTATTTATATGTTTTTTATGGCATGTGCTAACCGCGTTCCTGCTAAATGGCACCGGGTGGACGGTATTCCATATGCCGGCGTGGTTTGTGGTCTCGGTGCTTGGAACAGTGGTGCTTGCGGTAATCGGGGTATTCTGGCTGCTTAAGTTTGTGTTCGTAGATTTCCAATATGAAGAGGATGAGAGTGAGGGTGAAAATGAACAGTAATCAGATATTGATCTTATCGGTTTTTCTCGGATATCTGTTATTCAATATTGTGGTGAGCTTTGTCTATAGCAGAAGGGCGGAGAAAAGTCTGCACACAACGTCCGAGAAGAAGTATTTCATAGGCGGAAGAAATATGAACGGAATCGTCCTAGCCATGACGATCATGGCGACATATACCTCCGCTAGTTCATTTATATCAGGACCGGGTGCAGCGGGTCTTACATATGGATATGCACAGGCGTGGATAGCTGCTATCCAGGTCCCGGTCACATTTCTGGTGCTCGGTGTGCTTGGAAATAAGCTGGCGATAGTGTCCAGACGAACGGGCGCTGTGACAGTGGTGGGCTACTTCAAGGCGAGATACAAGAGCGATGCGCTGGTGGTCATCACGAGCCTTGGACTTATAGTTTTCTTCATAGCACAGATGATAAGCCAGTTTACAGGCGGGGCCACACTTATAGCATCCATAACGGGAATGGATCATGTGACTTCACTTTTGATATTTGGCACAGTCGTGATCCTGTACACAGCCATCGGCGGATTCAGTGCGGTTGTCATAACTGACACGATTCAGGGAATAGTAATGTGTATCGGAACATTCCTGTTTATATTCTTTGTCTTAAGGAGCGGGGGAGGTCTTGCCGCGATAGATGCCGGTCTTCAGACAAATCTGCCGGAGGTGTACGATGACATTTTCTCGAAATACACGCCAGGAGGGCTGCTCAGCTATTGGGTGCTTGTGGGCTTTGGAACGCTGGGGCTTCCCCAGACTGCTGTGCGCGCCATGGGATTTAGGGATACGAAGAGCATGCACAGAGCGATGTGGATCGGAGTTCTCACATGCAGCTTTGTGATCGTGGGAATGCATCTTGCAGGAACATGGGCTGGCGCACTTGTCGATACGGACAATCTTCCAACTTCGGATTATTTTATACCATATATAGTACAGAAGATCATGCCGCCTGGAATAGCAGCGATATTCCTCGCAGCGCCGATGGCAGCAGTCATGTCGACAGCGGATTCGCTCCTCATACTTGCCACAGCAGCTATAGTGAAGGATCTGTGGAAGAATTACGTGGTGGGTGATGATCCGGTGAAAAATGAGAAATACGACAAGAATGTCAAGCTGGTGAGCACGATACTTACGATGTTGCTCGGCGTGGTGGTGATGGTTCTCACGATTAATCCGCCGGATATAATTTTCATGCTCAACATGTTTGCATTTGGCGGACTTGAATGCACATTCTTCTGGCCTCTTGTGGGCGGCCTGTTCTGGAAGAAGGGAACTAAGCAGGCGGCGGTGTGCAGCAGCGTAGGTGCGATCGCGACATATATATTTGCAACGTATTTTATCAAGATCGCCGGGATAAATGCGGTCGTGTGGGGACTGATGGTAGGTGCGGTGCTGTACTTTGGAATTGGATTTGTAACGGGAAGAAAAGAACTTGATCCGGATATTCTGGACAAATGCTTTTGATATGTGCGCAGGATGTATGAACATGAAAATAGAGTTGAAAGGTAAAACTAAGCATGAATGAGATAAACGACAACAAAAAAGCTATGTCCGAGGCTGTGAAACAGGCGCTGATAAGGTTTAACAAGGACAACATCTATGTCCAGAACCTGAAGATAGAGCTGGTCGATATGAGCCTTGGATATGTGAAGGGCAAGATGATGGTCACAGAGGATGTCCTGAATCCATATGGTTCTGTGCATGGTGGATGCCTGTACTCACTTGCGGATATAGTGAGCGGGATTGCGGCATGTACCTACGGAAAGTTTTCTTCAACTATAGATGGAACCATGACATATATAGCTCCGGCTATGAACACGGAGTATCTCATCTGTGAGGGAATCGAGATCCGCCAGGGCAAGAAGGTGTCACTGTACGAGGCAAATATTTACGATGACAAGGGACAG
>JAQYAS010000068.1 GCA_029338615.1 Clostridiales bacterium | reverse complement strand
TCTATCACATCTGCACTCACATCGTATGGCAGATCCTCAGGTTCATTTGTCTCAGGTGCTATGGAGCCATCCTTCATCTCAAAAATGATCTGCGCTCTTCTGTTAACTGCCTTTATGGATCTTCTCCACTCAGGTATCTTGGAATTCTCATCGCATCTGTTGAAGATGACCATGTCTGCACTGTTGAACTGCTCTACCATGGTTGCCTTCATATTCTGTGAGTACACATCGTATGTCTCTGCATTCACAAATGAGATAACCTGAACAACTGTCCATCCCTTTGGAACTCTTATCTCAAATATCTTATCAAGCTTCCACATACCATTGTACTCTATCATGACCTGCTCAGGGTTGTATTTATCCTGAAGATCAAGAAGATGATCTGTGGTGAGCTGATCTTCCTCAATGAATTCTGTATATATATTTGCTTTCTTCAGAGCATCAAGATCATACTCTTCCTCTCCGTCCTCACAGACAAGAAGAAGCGTCTTGGCGCCGCCTGTAAAGCCTCTGTCCATCAGGGTCTCCCTGGCAAATGTAGTCTTGCCGCTCTCCAGAAATCCCATGAACACATATACAGGTATCTCTTTATTCTGACGTCCCATCATTTTAACTCCTTATCATAGAACAACCTTTTAAACCTCAAACAGCTGTGCAAGGTCGTCCTCCTTCAGCTTGCTTCCTATTACGCAGAGCTTACCAGTGATATCAGCCTTGCCCTTTCTGATCTCAAACTCACCTGGTACAAGATCAAAGTATAGCCACTCACCTGCATCGCCAGGAACAATGCCCTTTGCTCTGAGGATAACGCCATACTTCTCTGTGTCTGCCAGAGTGTCAAGGATCTCTCTGAGCTTGTCCTCATTGTACTTATGAGGTGTCTCCTTGCCCCAGCTTGTAAATACCTCATCTGCGTGATGATGGTGATGATCGTGGTCATGGCAGCCACATGTGCACTCATCGCCGTGGTCGTGATCATGATGATGCTCGTGATCATGGTCATGATGGTGATCATGATCGTGGTGATGGTGATGCTCATGCTCATCATCGTCATCATGGTCGTGATGATGGTCATGGTCGTGACAGCCACATGTGCACTCATCGCCGTGGTCATGGTCATGATCATGTCCCTTCTTGGCTTCATCCATCATAGTCTCCTCAAGAGACTTGTAGTTCTGCATAGCCTCTCTGATGGCTGCTCCATCAATCTCATCCCATGGAGTTGTGATGATAGTTGCATGATCGTTCTTCTCTCTGATCATAGCTACAGCCTTCTCTATCTTGTCCTGTGTAGTTGTCTGTGTTCTGCTCAGGATGATGGTGTTGGCGCTCTCAATCTGATTATTGAAGAATTCACCGAAATTCTTCATATAGATTTTAACCTTTGACACATCGGCAACGGTTGTGTAGCTGTCGAGCTCAACGTCAAGGTCTGCTGCCACATCCTTAACAGCCTTTATAACATCTGACAACTTACCAACTCCTGAAGGCTCAATTATAATCCTGTCAGGTGTGTAATCCGTGATAACCTGCTTGAGTGCAGTACCAAAATCTCCGACAAGTGAACAACAGATACAACCTGAGTTCATCTCTGTGATCTGAACACCGGCATCCTTCAGGAAACCGCCATCGATTCCTATCTCACCAAACTCATTCTCGATCAGAACAAGTTTCTCGCCCTTAAATGCCTGCTCAATAAGTTTCTTGATCAACGTTGTCTTACCAGCTCCAAGGAAGCCTGAGATAATATCAATCTTTGTCATATCAATCACTCCTTAAACAAATTTATATTAAGACCATATAGGATATAAAGGATACACCTGCACAGCCTTTGATATCTACATCCACATGATTATACTCGATTGCCTATATTTTTGCAAGAAATCATAAAACATATGTGTTTTAATGAATTATTGTCTCATGTGTACATCCACCTGATTGAACGGAATCTCTATTCCATTATCGTCAAATGCCTTCTTCAGTTTCCACATAGCCTCCCATTTTGCATCAAAGAATTTCTCTATTCTTGCGTAGAACTTCACATACATATTGATTCCACTTTCCGCAAATTCATCTATATAGAATAGAACCTGTTCATCCTTCAGGAACCCATCAACATCCTTTATTGTTTCCAGCGTGACTCTCTTTACCTTCTCCATATCCGAGTCATACGCTACTGAAAATGGAATCTCAACCCTTCTCATATCATGTTCTGTAACATTCACAAGAGATGTATTGGATATATTGCCATTAGGTATGACAACAGATTTGTTGTCAAGTGTTATAAGTCTTGTGTAAAAGATATCTATAGATACAACCGTACCCTCACAGTGGGTATTATTCTCCACGATATAATCCCCCACTCTAAATGGCTTTAATATAAGTATCAGCAGACCTCCTGCCAGATTGGACAAGCTGCCCTGTAATGCAAGGCCAAGAGTTACACCTGCTGTACCTAATATGGTGATAAATGATGTGATCTGAAATCCCACTATGCTTGCTGCCGTGAGCACTATCAGTACGTTGAGCACAATCTTCACGGCTGATATAAAAAATCCGGCAACACTGGCATCCAGTTTTGAACGCTCAAAACTCTTTCTGAGTATCTTGAGCAGCAGCTTCACCAGCTTAAAACACACAACCATGAATATAACTGCCACTACTATGCTTCCCAGCTTAGACATACACCAATCCGTAAGTTTCTGGATATACTGCCCTATTATTCCAACCTGGTCTGTGGCTTCCTTAACTGCATCCTGTACCACATTTTCCGTGGTTTCTGTGCTTGCAGCAACATCCCATAC
>JAQYAS010000067.1 GCA_029338615.1 Clostridiales bacterium | reverse complement strand
ACTGCTCACGATGGTCGATGACACGCTGTGTCTTCTTCTCACTTCTAGGCAGCGTTCCAACAGGGACAACAGTGATCTTCGGTGTAACTCCGATCCTTGACTTGAACAGATCTCTGATCTGACGTCCTGTCTGCTCAAAATCTACACGTCCCTCGGCCTCAACTGTAACCAGCATGATATCCTTATTGGCAGGCTCATCATGGGCTATATTTATGGTGTACTCGCTTGGGACTCCATCCACAAGTGCAAGCAGCTCCTCAACCTGGCTTGGGAACATATTTACGCCGTGTACCTTGAACATATCGTCACTTCTGCCCTTGATGATATCCAGTCTGGGATGCTTTCTTCCGCATGGACACTCACCCGGAATGATCCTTGATATATCATGTGTCCTGAAACGGATGAGCGGAGCTCCCTCCTTCACCAGTGTGGTGATAACGATCTCTCCCTCCTCTCCGTCAGGGAGAGTCTTTCCGGTCTTCGGATCTATTATCTCTATATAAACATAGTCATCCCAATAGTGCATTCCATTCTGGGCATCGCAGCTTATTCCGATACCAGGTCCATAGATCTCTGTAAGTCCATATATATCATACAGCTCTATTCCAAGTTTCTCTTTTATATACTTTCTCTTCTTCTCACTCCAGCGTTCTGAGCCAAATACACCCTTTTTCAAATGTATCTTATCCTTAAGCCCTCTCTTATCTATCTCCTCAGCAAGAAGAAGTGCGTATGATGATGTTGCTGTGAGAACTGTACTTTCAAGATCGATCATCATCTGTAACTGTTTGTCAGTATTTCCAGGACCCATAGGAATAACCATGGCACCAAGTTTCTCCGCACCTGCCTGAAATCCTATTCCGGCTGTCCACAGACCATATCCCGGAGTGATATGCACCCGGTCTTTCTTTGTCACTCCGGCTGTCTCGTAGCATCTTGCGAACATGATTGCCCAGTCATCGACATCCTTTGCTGTGTAAGGTATGATGACCGGCTTTCCTGTTGTTCCTGAAGATGAATGGATACGGACCACTTCCTCATCCGGAACAGCCTGTATTCCCAACGGGTAAGCATTTCTCAGGTCATCCTTGCTTGAAAACGGAAGCTCCTCAAACGCCTCCTGACTTGTCACCTCTGTTATACCAAGCTCTCTGTACTTCTTACCATAATAGCTGTCAGTCTTTACAAGTCTCTTTATCTGAGCGTCCACCTGACTGAGCTGTGTGTCATTTAACTTCATAATTTTTACTCTCCTTTTTCCCTTTGGTCAGCCCATCGCCAACTACATCTTCATCGCATATTCAAATACTTTCTTGTTCACCTCTATAAACTTCGGATTCACTCCATTCTCAATGGCTGATATGATGTCCGCCTCGTCAAGTCCCAGTCTGCCGCTGGCTGCTGCAACTCCGAGAAGTGCTATATTGTAGAACTTTGCCGAACCAAATTCACGGCTTATCGCCGCGCCGTCCATGACTATGCAATCGCATTTCTCCTTCAGGTAATCAAGCATCGGCTGAGCCTCGTAGCCTGAATTCATGAGTGAGTCAGTCGCCGGTTTCACCGGGACGTTGTTGGTGATGACGATTCCTCCCTTTTTCAGATAAGCCAGATTGCGCACCGCCTCTGCTGGCTCAAACGCAAGTATAATGTCAGCACCGCCCTGGGCTATGAGCGGTGAATACGCCTCACCGATCCTCACATGGCTCGTGACACTTCCGCCTCTCTGCGCCATACCTATGGTCTCCGCCGAATGTACCGTCTCACCCTTCGCCATATACGCCGATGCGATGAGCTTGGACGCAAGAACCGTTCCCTGTCCGCCTACACCGCAGACCAGAATATCCTTATTCATTGCTAGCACCTCCTATCGCACCCACCGGACAGATCTGTGAGCACAGACCGCATCCAGTACACAGACTTTCATCTATCGCCACCTTGCCATCCTTAAGGATGATCGCAGGACAGCCTATCTCTCTGATACATTTCTTACACTGTATACACTTTTCGGATATCTCCATCTTGCCCGATGGCTTAGTGATGGCTATACAAGGCGACTTGAAAATGATCGCTTTAACTCCTCTGATATCCGCGCACTCTTTGACTGCTGCCACGCTGGCCTCAAGATCAAGTGGATCAACAGTGACTATCTTCTTCACTCCGATTCCCTCGAGTACCTTCTGTATGCTCACCTTGTCCACGAACTGGCCCATCATGTTGCGCCCTGTTCCCGGATGTGGCTGGTGTCCCGTCATGGCTGTGGTCGAATTGTCGAGCACACACAGGATCATATTCGCATCGTTGTAAACTGCATTTACCACGCCTGTCATACCCGACGCAAAGAATGTGGAGTCTCCCACAAATGCAAAGCACACGCCATCTTCATCCACCCAGTGGAAGCCCTGAGCCATGGTGATTCCGGCTCCCATGCACAGACAGGTATCCACCATGTCAAGCGGCATGGCATTTCCAAGTGTATAGCATCCGATATCTCCGCAGAAATAGCTCTTTCTGCCGGACATCGCCTTCTTTACCGCGTAGAATGACGCTCTGTGAGGGCATCCTGCACACAGCACCGGAGGTCTCACAGGAAGTTCTGGTACATCTGACACATCCACCTGGGAAGTCTTCTCAAGGCCAAGGAAATCGCACAGGATATCCGCCGCCTTGTTGGTAGAAAGCTCTCCGCTCGCCGGCACATCTCCGGTCTGCTTTCCTCTGACATCTATATCCATATGATATTTGCCTGCAAGGCGTAATATCTGATTCTCTATGTATGGACTGAGCTCCTCAAGACACATGACCTCCGTCACTCCGTCCAGGGCATTTTTCACGAACTGCTCAGGGAACGGATGTGGGGTTGCTATACGGACCAGCTTCACACCAGGCACATTCTTAAGCGTCTCCTTTGCATAGCAGTAACTGATTCCCGAAGCAAATACCGCCTTGCTGCCGCTGCCCTCCACCGTATTCATGGAGTAGCTGCCGAAGTCATCCCCAATCTCTACATTTCTTTTTTCTATCATGGCATGATTGGCAAATGACAATCTTGGGAAGATGACCCATTTCTTCGAATCCTTTACAAATCCCTCATATTCCTTTGCCTTCCACTCATCTTTTACCTCTATGGATGCATATGCATGACACACTCTGGTTGTCGGCCTGAACAGAACCGGAGTCTTGTATTTCTCCGAGTAGTCAAATGCATCCTGTATCATCTGATATGCCTCCTCAGGAGTCGACGGGTCAAATACCGGGATCCTGCAGAAGTCTGCAAACATCCTCGTATCCTGCTCCGTCTGTGACGATATCGGTCCCGGATCGTCCGCAGACACGATGACCATTCCGCCCTTTATCCCGACATATGCCAGCGACATAAGCGGATCCGATGCCACGTTGAGCCCCACCTGTTTCATGGTCACAAGTGTCCTCGCTCCACTGTATGATGCACTGGCGGCAACCTCCATGGCCGCCTTCTCATTTACTGACCACTCCACATGAACCCCGTCATGTGGGTATTTTGCTACTGTCTCAAGTATCTCTGAGGATGGAGTGCCCGGGTATCCGGCAACCAGATTGATTCCGGCTGCAAGAGCGCCAAGGGCGATCGCTCCATTTCCCATTACATATTCTTTCTTCATCGTAATTCCCTTCCAATCCTGTTTTAGAGCTTATATTCTGATATTATACCCTCTGCGGGTTTTAATGACAATAATTATTCGGAGCGGCAATTAAAACGGGGCTTTTTGCCAAAATAAAATAATAAAAAACGGGGCAAAATAATCTCCTAGCAATTGAAAAAACGGGGCAATTATACCAAGTTTGAAGTCAACTTCATTGATCAACTGGATATGGTATCTTATCTAAATGCAGAAATGAGTGCAGAAGAATTTCTGGTTAAACTGAAAATGATCATGCCTGAAGATTGTAAGGAGCACGAAACGGTTGTTTTTTTTGATGAAATTCAAAAATGCCCAGAAATAGTAACAAAAATAAAATTTCTGGTAGACGAGGGCAGTTATAAATATGTCATGAGCGGCTCACTATTGGGTGTGGTCAGGTTGTTCCAATTGAAGTTAAATCGGGAAAGGCTTATAAATCGCACAAAGCGTTGGATAATTTTATGAAAGTTCCGGATTATCATCTTGAAAAAGCATATGTTTTATCAATTGGAAACGTGGAGACAGATGGTGCTATAACATATCTTCCAATCTATATGTGCTATTTATTAAGAGAGCAAAAACTGGAACAGATGATCATAGAGTTAGATACAACGGGGTTGTAAAATGTATATTCTGCGTGGCTTTTGACAACATCATAACACACATGTTGACTCATTCAACAAATAAAAATATAATTATATGGTTACTATAATTTGACAGTTGTAAAACAGGAGAATGACTATGAATAACAGACCATTTGCAGGAAGAACTGCAGCAGTTATAGATCTGGCAAAGCTCAGGAGCAATATTGCCAATATAAAATCGAGACTGAAACCGGGAGTAGAGTTTATTGCCGTCATGAAGGGCGATGGATACCGCCACGGTATTGCAGGACTTTACCCGACGCTGAAAGAATGTGGCATAGACAGCTACGCAGTCGCCATATGGGAAGAGGGAAAGATGCTCAGGGATGCCGGTGCCACAGAGTCTATCCTCATCCTCGGTGATACAGCGGATGACATGCTGGACGAGGCCGCAAAGTACGACCTTGATCTCACTGTCTTTTCAATGGAAGGCGCTGAGAACATGGCTGCAGCCGCAAGAAGAGCCGGCAAGAAACAGAATGTCCAGATAAAACTGAACACCGGTATGAACCGAATAGGATTCCCGGTATGTCAGGAATCATTTGACACTATAAAGAAGATCTGCGAGATGGAAGACCTGAACGTAACAGGTATATTTACACATTTTGCAAGGGCAGACGAGGGGGATCACACAAGTGCAAGAAAGCAGCTTGACCTCTACCTCCATGCCGTAAACGAACTTGAGAAGATGGGTGTTGTCATACCAAAGCACCACGTAGCCAACAGCCCTGCCATACTGATGCTGCCTGAGGCACAGCTCGACGCAGTCAGATGCGGTGATATTCTCTATGGTCTCACTCCTTCTGATGACTTTGACTGGAAGAATTCAGGACTTCAGGAGATCCTCAGCTGGTACACATACGTTGCCATGGTGAAGGAGGTTCCTGCTGGATCTGAGATTGGATACGGCGGAACATTTGTCACCAAAAGGCCTACAAAGATCGCCACACTTCCGATAGGATTTGCAGACGGCTACAGCCGTTACCTGTCCAACAAGGGCAAGGTCATCATTAACGGTCATGAGGCACCGATCATCGGACGCGTATGTATGGATCAATGCATGGCGGATGTCACAGACATCCCGGATGTACATCGCGGCGACACCGTAACCCTACTCGGCGAGGGCATGTCCATCGAGGATATGGCAAATATGCTTGATACCAATGTGGATGTGATCGTGTGCAACATATCTGTAAGGGTTCCGAGGGTGTATATAAATGGGGATATCTGATCGGCAGCGCCACGGAGGAGACGGTATGACTTTTGGAGAACGATTGTATGAATTGCGAAATAAAAATAATCTATCCCAGGAAGAGCTTGCGGAGGTTTTAGATGTGTCCCGGCAATCGATTTCCAAATGGGAAAATGATAAGGCATATCCTGAGATGACAAGGCTGCTGTTTATGAGTGATTATTTTGATGTCTCATTAGATTATCTGATGAGAGGAATTAAAAAAGAAAATAATGAAGAAAAAGTAACTGCAGACGATGCGGACAAAAATTCAAATGATAAATACAAAACAAAAAACATCCTGCTAGTATGGAATAATTTTCTGTCCAATTTATCCCCAAAGCAAAAGACATTATTTATGTTGCTGTATGTCTTGATTATCTGCTCATTAGCCGCACTCATTGTAAGTGTAATATATCTCGGTGGCTACGAAATAGGAAAATTCATCGGATATCTGACAAAATGACCTGAAATAGCGTGCTGCAACCACAAGTTTACACAAGTGCAACCATATATTTATGGTCTGTTTGTGCCATAAACGCTACCTTTTAATTACAAAATTTATTAGGAGGCTGCTTATGAAAACGAACGGAAATGATTTCAAGAATTGGATGAATCACGGAACCCAAATCCAGATATTGATAAGAAGGATAATGATTATAGGCCTGATCGCACTTATGATATATGGCACAGGTTATGCTATTGGAACATTTATTGCACACCTTGGGTTTTAAAGGTGGGGATATGGGATATATTATTTCCATCATGTCTATTATTATCTCCATCATTTATTGATAAAATGATGGAGATAAATCTGAAATGAAGAGGATTTTTAAAAAGCAAAAAGTGTCAGATACATATAAACATTTGTTCATCCGCACCTGACACTAATTAAGATTCTAATTATACCAACATCCACTGCAACAGACAAAATGAAACAAGGCTCCCTATTTCATCACCGCATTATACACATCCCTCTTAGGGACTCCGCGGTCCACTGCCGCCTGCTTGATCGCATCTTTCTTGGACATGCCCTGATCAACGTACATCTGGACATGCTCCTCCACAGACATAGCCTCGAACGAGTTCTTCTTCTCTTCCTCAAGCTTCTTCACATCAAGTCCCTCTATCACGATGACGAATTCTCCTCTTGGATCTTCCTCCTCGTAGCGGGCTATCGCCTGAGAGAGCATCATAGGCTCTATCGTCTCGTGCTTCTTGGTGATCTCTCTGGCAAGTGTTATATGCCTGTCACCGAGTGTCTCCATGAGTTCCGACAATGTCTTCTTCAGTTTATGGGGAGCCTCATACATGACCATGGTCCTCGTCTCACGCTTCATCTCCTCGAGAACCCTCGCCCTGTCCTTCTTGTCATATGGAAGGAACGCCTCAAATGCAAATCTTCTCGTCGAAAGCCCCGAGCTGATGAGTGCAGATATACATGCACAGGCGCCCGGAACCGGAGTGACCTCAAGCCCTGCGGCAAGGGCCTGTCTTACAAGTTCTTCCCCAGGATCAGATATACCCGGAGTTCCTGCATCTGTTATAACTGCCACGTTCTGTCCCTGCTGCATCTTCTCAACGAGAACCTTTGCCTTGTCATATTTGTTGTATTCATGATAGCTTGTCATCGGTGTCTTGATCTCAAAGTGATTGAGCAGCTTGATACTGTTCCTCGTATCCTCCGCCGCTATCACATCCACCTCTTCAAGAACCCTGACAGCCCTGTATGTCATATCCTCAAGATTGCCTATAGGTGTCGCCACCAGGTATAACTTTCCTGCCATATATATCCTCTCTTCTGCTGAACATCTGAGTATTGAAAATCATAGATATCTCTTGCTGCCTCTTATCTCTTTGCCGTACCTTCATATGTCGCCAACAGCTGCTCCGTATACACTCCCGGAGCTTTGTAGACTATCATAGGGGGATCGATCTTAATCATGGAATTACCACCCTTCACAGCCTCCACTATGACCATGTTTGGTTCCTTATCTATATATGGATGTACAAGCTGCATCCTCTTTGGTTCAAGCCTGTGCTCATGCAGGCACTCAAAAATCTCTGCCAAACGAAACGGCTTGTGTATCATATAAAAGCTTCCGCCTGGCTTAAGCGCATACTCTGCCGCCGCCACCACCTGATCCAATGTCACATGTACTTCATGCCTCGCTATATTCTTCGGGGCATCCGGATTTTCCAGCCCATGACTGCCTTTTATATATGGCGGGTTTGAGGTCACTATATCAAAGGAGGCCTTCTTGTAGTTACAAGAGACCTCCTTTATATCTCCGTTATCTATTCGAACCAGTCCGTCAAGCCCATTGAGACTCACACTCCTTGCCGCCATATCTGCGCATTCAGGCTGGAGTTCTATACCTATAAAACGTGCATTATCAGCAGGCTTAGCATCCGTCAATCCTCGTTTTATTTCCGGATGATCAGACGCTATCTTACGGTCAATAGCGTCCAAAACAGCCAGCCTCTCCTTCCGGGTAAGAGTCCCTTCTCCATATTCCTTTGCAGCAAGAAGTATTGGTATGATCCCTGTTCCCGTTCCGAGATCCAGATATCTGCCCTTCCTCTTAAATCGCACATAATTTGCAAGCAGCACAGCGTCCATTCCAAAGCAGAACATCCCGCTGTTCTGTATGATCTGATATCCTCTGCACTGCAGATCATCTATCCTCTCATCAGTTTTTATAACCACATCCGGTTTAATCGTCAAATTTGGACTTTCCACCCTTGTCCTCCAATGCCTCAAGTGCCTTGTACTCCTCAGCACTGAGCCTCTCTGAATTCTTCTTCCTCTTAGGTTTGAATTTTAACTCACCCACAGGATATTCCATAACCTCCCTGTTGTCATCCTTGTCCGTTACCACGATCTTTACTTTCTGGCGGAGAACATTTACTGACATAACCTCACCCTTTGTACCATCTATGGTTCTGACAAAATCTCCCACATTCGGAAGTTTCTCATTCAAATACTCGTATGTGTCCTGCTCATGTTTCAGACAGCACATGAGTCTTCCGCACACACCGGATATCTTGGTAGGGTTCAGGGAAAGATTCTGCTCCTTCGCCATCTTGATGGACACAGGAACGAACTCTGACAAATGCTTGTTACAGCAGAGTTCCCTTCCACATATACCAATTCCGCCAACCATCTTGGTCTCATCGCGGACACCGATCTGTCTGAGCTCTATTCTTGTCTTGAACACAGATGCAAGATCCTTTACCAGCTCTCGGAAATCTATTCTTCTGTCAGCCGTAAAGTAAAACAGTACTTTGTTGTTGTCAAATGTATACTCTGCCTCGATAAGCTTCATATCAAGCTTATGTTTTGCAATCTTTTCAAGGCATATATCAAATGCTCTCCTGCTCTTATTCTTGTTATCCTCATATCTCTTCGTATCGTCCGCAGTGGCGATCCTTATGATCGGTTTGAGGGATGCGGTAAGCTTACTGTCCTCAACCTCTCTTCGTCCCAGCACAACCTTTCCATATTCCACACCTCTTGCAGTCTCAACTATAACAAATGTTCCAGACTCCACTTCAAAATTCTGGGGATCAAAATAATATATCTTGCCGTTTGGTCTAAAACGTACTCCTATAATCTCTTTCATTAACAATTCTCCTTCATAGTCAGAAGCATAAGCTCCATAGCAATGTCAAAACTGACATTTGCTTCTATCCTGACCTTGGCCTTATCCATGGCCTTTAGTACATTCTCTATTCCCTCATAGCTTATATGAGAGGACTGTTTTCTTATATCTGAATAATATTCCTTGAACATCAGTCTGCCGGGATTATTTGATACTTTCAGCATGAGAATGTCTCTGTACCACATCATCATCAGATCAATGTAGTCACTTATCTTTAACTTGTGAAGCTCCATATTCTTGATGGCAAATATCATGTCATCCACTGACATATCACCTATATGTCTCATGAACTTTACCACATTCTCCTTGATCTCCTTGTATTCATCACTTGTAGCAAGTCTGATTGCCTTACCCAGATTGCCCTGAGCAAAATCCATACAGAAATCCGCTTTTTGCTTGTCCAGTTTAAGTTCATTCATGAGATAGTCAAGGATATCGTGCTCCCTCACCGGTTTAACGTTCAGCACTATACATCTGGACTGTATAGTCTGAAGCATCTTATCCAGATTGTTGGTAAGCAGTATGATGATAGCATAGGATGGAGCCTCCTCAATAGTCTTCAGAAGTGCATTCTGTGCATTCACATTCAAAAGCTGGGCGTCCTCTATCACATATATTTTATATCTGCTGCTGTAAGGTTTTATATCAATGTCCGAATTGACCTGATCACGTATCTCTTCTACAGATATCACATTCGGCTTGTCATGGGTAACCCATATGATATCCGGCTGGTTTCCGGTCTCACACTGCAGACATGATTTGCAATGATTACATGGTTCCGTTCCACCCTCCTCACACTGGAGAGTCTTTACAAGCGCCTTGGTAAGGGTCTTTTTACCACTTCCTGTCTCGCCATTGATGATGTAGCCCTGGGATATCTTTCCCAGTTCAATGCTGCTTTTGAAGTGGCGTATTATGTCCTCATGTCCAATTATATCTGTGAAATCTATCATATATACCAACCCCCTTACAATTGATTTCGTATCAAAGATTGAGTTTTCTCTCTACATACTCTGTTATTATACCATGAATCTCATCAATAGGTAAAGTAGCGTCTATCTTCACAATTCTTTCAGGCTGCATATCCGCAAGCATACGGTATCCGTCCACAACCTTCTGGTGAAACTCCAGCTTTTCATTCTCCATTCTGTCAAGCTCCGCCTGATTCTTCTTTCTTGATATTCCCTCCTGAGCATCCAGATCCATGAGAAATGTCATATCAGGCATGATCCCCTGAAGTGCAAATTCATTTACCTTATACACCGTGTCAACACCAAGATCCCTTCCTATTCCCTGATACACAGCGGATGAATCCACAAATCTGTCCGCAATAACAGCCTGACCCGCATCCAGCGCCGGCTTTATGTTCTCCTTTACAAGCTGTGCTCTGGCTGCAGCATACAGAAGCAGTTCCGTCATATATCCCATCTCAGTGAAATCCTTGTTCAAAAGGACTCCCCGGATCGCCTCGCTTACAGGATTTCCTCCCGGATCTCTCGTTATAAGCACGTCATAGCCTTTCTCCTCCAGATATTTCTTAAGGAGTTCTCTCTGAGTTGTCTTTCCCGATCCGTCCGGGCCCTCTATAGTTATAAATATTCCTCGCATATCCTATCCCTGCCACATGCAATCCCATGCACATGTACACCTTTCATAAATAATTTATAATCAAGTCCAATATGGTCACTCTCTGCGCAGTACAAGTATACATCCGTCATTGACTCCGGCCACATGCAGTCCGCACTCTATCATGGAGCAAATTCCATCCACTGCCTGCTGGTCAATGATCTCACCAGGTGCCAACACCGGTATTCCCGGCGGATATGCATATACAAACGCTCCCGACACACTTCCGGCTGCCCGTTCAAGCGGCATGCTCTCCATCGGCTTATCCCAGGCAATACCTGGTGCCATAACGGAATTTCTTCCCGATACAATATCTGTCTCTGCATGATCAGACATTACAGCACTGCTGCATAGCTCTCTGTCTATCTCGTCCAATGCTTTAAATAGTATATCATATCTTTCATCACTGTCCACAACGGATGATATACATATGATATAACTTACCGATGCCATCTCAACTATCAATCCGTAATCATCTGCAAGTATGTCTGCAAGCATGGCTCCTGTAAATATCCCGCCGTCCAAAGTCCGGGTGCCCCTCCGTATTGCAAACACAAGCCTGCCTTCATCATAATTATATACTGAATCCGGTCTGAACAGGCAGACATTTCTAAGCCGGTCACATTTTCCGGCAAATGCATCAAGCCGTTGTCTGTACTCCGCAAACACATCCTGGTGATTTGATCCAAATGCAACTGCCTTCTCCATACTCTGCATAAAAATATACGAAGGCGACGAGGTCTGGAATATCTGCAGATATCTTCTCACCCTCTCATCAAGCTCAGGATTCATCACGTGAAGAAGAGATGTCTGTGTGAGTGCCGGCATCGTCTTGTGCAGACTTTCTATAACTATGTCTGCCCCCTGCTGCATGGCAGTCTCATGTCCTTCCATGAAATTCAGATGTGCCCCCTGAGCCTCATCAACTATGAGATATATTCCATATCTGTGTACCATCCTGGCTATAGTCCTTATATCAGATATGACCCCCTCATATGTCGGAGATGTGATGATCACCGCACTCGGCTTTCTGCCATCCGCTATCAATTCCTTAAGGGCTGACTCCAGCTTATCCGGCAATATATCACCCAGTATATCTGTTCTTTCTACCACTTCGCAATTGCCTTTACCACAGTCGTCAGCCATTTTATCCGGCATTGCATGATTCACGCCACAGCGCCATTTCACATCAACATAATCCGGCACTATGTATTCAGGCTCAAGCTCAAGCATGCAGATGGCATTGTACACCGCCTTATGACAGTTCCTGGCCGCAAGTATCACATCACCTCTGCGGCATGCAGCATGGATAGCCGTCATAAGTCCGGACGTGGAGCCGTTCACCAGCATATACGTCGCAAATGTACCATACACCTTCTTCATCTCAGCAAGGCTGTCCGCTATAAACATCTCCGGCTCATGCATATCATCAAGATCCTTAGCCTCTGTGAAATCATGTGCATATACTCCGTTCCAGAAGTTCTCATCTGTCTCCTCTATCGGCTGTCTCTTGTGTCCCGGCATGTGCCAAGGGTATGTGCCTTTCTTTATATATTTTTCAAGTGCTTCATTTATATATTCTTTCAATGCTTTTCTCCGAACATATCTCTATACAATCTATCTCGTATCATAACATATTTTCACATTTATATTCAATCCGTCAGCATGCCATCCATTAGCTATGTGCGCCGCCGGGCGCACTAAAAAACAGGAGAAACCATAATCGGCTTCTCCTGCGAGGGGGTTATGAAAAATTTAGTTTTAAGCGTTGTAATTTATGATCTGCCAAATGCCGCAACAGCATCCTCTATCTTCTGCAGTTCTTCCTCTGTCATGACTGTGTGAGCCTGTTTCTCCGCAGCCTTCAGGTTGCTTAATATCTGCTCAGGTCTCGATGCACCTATAAGCACAGTCGTTACCTCAGGTTTGTTGAGCAGCCATGCTATTGCCAGTTCTGACAGTTTCATGTCATAACTAGCCGCTATCTCATTTAACTGATTGAGGAGAGGTCTAGTTTCAAGCACCTGATCCTCATGAAGGAATCTTCCGTCCTTCACTGCCCTGCTGTCCGCCGGCATATCCTTCAGATATCTGTCTGTCAGCATTCCCTGTGCCAGAGGTGAGAAACATATGAGTCCCTTGCCTGATGCGTATGTCTGCTTCAGAAGTCCATTCTTCTCGACAGATCTGTCCAATATGCTGTATCTGTTCTGATTTATCACAAATGGCACATGAAGCTCATCAAGTATGCGCTCCGCCTTTGCCATGGTAGGCCCGTCATAATTGGAAAGTCCGACGTAGAGTGCCTTTCCGCTCTTAACTATCTGTGCCAGCGCACCCATCGTCTCCTCAAGAGGCGTGTTTGGATCCATTCTGTGATGGTAAAATATATCCACATATGGAATGCCAAGCCTTTTCAGGCTCTGGTCGAGACTCGCTATGAGGTACTTTCTGCTGCCCCAGTTACCGTAAGGGCCTTCCCACATATCGAATCCAGCCTTCGTGCTGATTATCAGCTCATCCCTGTATGCACCCAGATCCTCTCTGAGTATCTTTCCAAAGTTCTCCTCTGCACTTCCGTACACAGGTCCATAGTTGTTTGCTATATCAAAATGTGTTATCCCGTTGTCAAATGCGGTAAAGCACATCTTCTTCATATTCTCATAATCGTCATTTGTTCCAAAGTTGTGCCAGAGTCCAAGTGCCAGAGGTGGCATCATGAGACCGCTCTTTCCGCAATGTCTGTAAAATCCTGTACCTTCAACATTCTTATATCTATTCTCTGCTGCCTTATATTCTCCCATATTGATACCTCTCTTAATAATATTTTATCCATAATACTCAAATATCCGCTACCCGATCATGCAAAACCCAGAAGTTACGCAAAAGAAACCACCCTACTTACAAATTCGCTTAAAACTTCATAGACACAGATGGTTTCTTTTTATATATGCAAGTTATCACTACATTTTGAAGTATATCATACCTATTACATCAAAAAAATATGAATATTTTTTATTATATATGAAATTTTTATTATAATTTTTATAAATGTTCTGTCTAAATTATCACGGACATTTTTACTATCCTCTGTATGCCTGTTACGCATTTACCGGGAGCTTATCAACACCGAAAAAGTGTCATCATGATATAACAGCCTTCCTTTTAAGCCATACTTGTCAAGTATCGTCCTCACAACAAAAAGCCCGAGTCCACTGCCACCGCCTGTTCTGCTGCCGCTGCCCTTCACATACGGATCCCACAGCGAATCTATGTCATCTGGCAGTACATCGTCCGTTGTGTTGCTTATCGTCGCCTTTCTGTGTCCTTTATTCTGCTTTTACAGCCCATCTCATCTTCGTCGATCTTGCCCTCGGATTGCGGGCGCACTCCTCCGCTGACGGTCTGATGACATCCTTGCTCACCTCACTGTAAATACCAGCCTTCGCTCCCGCTTTGAACGCTCTCTTTACCAGTCTGTCCTCACCTGAATGGAATGTCAGTATCGCCACTCTTCCACCAGGTCTGAGCGCATCCGGCAGCTTGTCAAGGAAATCATACAAAACCTCAAACTCACTGTTCACATCTATTCGCAGAGCCTGAAAACACCTCTGACAGGATTTCTTCACAGCCTCTTTTCTGTCCTTCTCCGGCACAAATGCCAATGCCTCCTCGATGGCATCCTTCATCTGCGTGGTGGTCTCCACATAATTCTTAGTGCGGTTTCTCTTCATGATGACCGTAGCGATCTCCTCCGCATAAGGCTCGTCCGAGTTCTCCTGGAACATCCCAACGAGTTCCTCATACGAAACCTCTCGTAGACGCTCCGCCGCCGACTCACCCTTCTCCGGATCAAGTCTAAGATCAAGTGGTCCATCAAACTTGTATGTGAATCCCCTGTCTGGATTGTCTATCTGCATGGAAGACACTCCAAGATCCGCAAGGATAAAATCAAATCCCCCGGCCTCCTCTGCCACCTGGTCGATATTCCTGAAATTTGTCTGCTTTATCGTGAGTATATCCTCACCGTAGCCGGCCTCCGCCAGTCTCTGCTTCGTCTTCACTATCTCTATAGGATCAACATCCAGTGCATACATATGACCTTTTCCCTGAAGCTTCTCAAGCATACGCCTTGTGTGTCCACCGTATCCCAGCGTGGCATCAAGCCCCTGCTGTCCCGGCTGTATCTGAAGAAAATCCAGTATCTCATTTACACATATTGATATATGCATTCCCGCCGGAGTGCTGCCCTTGCTTATGACCTTCTCTATAGTATCGGCATATTTCTCAGGATCATGCTCCTTGTATTTTTCTTCGAATCTCTTCGGATGAGTACCACTGTAATGTACTCTCCTCTTGTGTATCTTTTCTTCCATTATATTCTTATCTCCTTAATCTCCACATGCCACACTCGCAGTCCGGAATATTTATGTCATAATACCACATATCCGTCCAACAAGCCACACACCAAAAAACTGGAAGCCCCGGCGCTTATCCGTGACTTCCAGAATAATAGAATCATATAATTATTATTTACCAGCTATGATGTGATGTATCATAGTGAGCTGGCTCCTGAGTGCATCCACCGATATCTGTCCAGGGGCGGAAGGAATTCCCGCTGTTGCAAATGACACCGAATTGCCATACATCTCACCTGTGGTTCTGGTCTCCACACCAAGCTCACCCATGGATATAACTATGAGCGGAGTCTGGTTGCCACACTCCTGAAGCTCCTTCGCAGCCTGCATCATGTCCACCACCTGTGAACCCTCCTCAGGCATCATTGCGATCTTGGCTATATCTGCTCCCGTAAATATAATAGACTTGAATCTGTCAACGATCTGTTCCATCGGTATGGTTGTCTTGAAATCGTGATTGGACACGATGACATACACCCCTTTGGAATGTGCCTCCGCTATGACCTCATCTACGATCTCCATATCAGAAAAATATTCAACATCCACCAGATCAATATATCCACTGTCTATGGCGTCAATGAGAAGATCCCTATACTGACTGAGAGTTGCTTCCATACAGCCCCCCTCGCCCTTCGTTCGAAATGTAAATACAATAGGGAATTTACCAAGTTTATCATGTATCTTCTTCAGAGTTTTCATCATGGAATCTCTGTCAAAGCAATTCTCATACATATCCGCCCTGAATTCCACCATGTCAGGTTCTGACTTTGCTATGATCCTTGACTGATAATCCACATCATAGTCAGTTGGTGCAACCAGCGGTACACATATCTTAGTAATCCCATCACCTATTGCTACATCCTTTACATTTACGACCTTCATCACTGCCTCCTGTCTCTATGAACACACATTGGTATCCTTTGTATATACTACTTGATCTCTATAGCATCTATGAATTTATCACACAATTTCTGAACATCCACATCTTTTGCTGCCTGCCAGTAACTTACAGAGCAGCCTACTATATTGTCACCTGATGGGTACACCAGAGTAACTTCTGTCCTGTCAGTATCATAGGATGTAAGCTGAGTTACAAGATATGACACCTCAGTGCCATCCTTAGCCTTGACTGTACCGTCCTGCATGTCATTTACTTTGGAATTTTCGTCATTGTAATACTCTGTATATGTATCCTTCATGCTCTTGATAAGCTCTGATGCATCACATTTCTCGTATGCAGAATAGCTGACATATATCTCACCGGCCTTATCATTGAGAGAGATCGTATATTCTGATGCATAACTTCTCTCATATCCCTCAGGGTCGTTGATCTTAACCTGGGAATCTCCCATCTTTATAACCTGACCTGAATAGTCAACGTCATCTGCCTGTGTATCTGCCTCAGTCTGTGTATCTTCTTCTATAGCAGGTTCGTCGGAATCGCCGGTTCCCAGCTTATCCTCTATGTTTATTGAATCAAATAACTCATTCCATGCAGACATGATCTTCTCTGCACTCTCTGTATTGATGTACTTCTCTGCCTCATCACTGTTCAGAACAGAATAATCAACTACATCGCTGTCAGCAGGTGCCTCTATCTTGTTCTCCTTCTCAGCAACACTGATCTTTCCTGAACATACAAGGTAATCTTCTCCGGATACAGATAAAGAAAGCTTTGCATCTTCTATGCTGAAGGACTTGCCTTTCTTCACGTCTGCAAGGGTTCCCGCAAATGCTGCATCCACTGACTCATCATCAACATTTGCCGATACACCTGTCTCTATGGCTCCGCTTGACTTATCGTATGATGAGTTAACCTTGAATGACATAGTCTGTGTCTCTCCACCATATGATGCAGTCAGATCATATTCGCCTGTGCTGCTCTGTTTGTCTCCATCTGTATCACTCTTGCGTGTACAATCAAGAACAATACTTGTATCTGTTCCATATGTAAGGCTTGCGACTGACTTTGTATCTGATGTTACGTCGCCATCACCCATATTGTCAGTTGTAAATGTAAGCTTAACACCAGCCGCTGCTATATCGTAATCAAAATCTACGTGTACCACTTTGTTATGATCTACATACACATTTACTACTATATCCTTTGTCACAACAGCGCCAACCAGTGAAGGTATAGTGCCTATAACCTGTGTCAGCTGTGCCTTTGTGACACCCATCTGTGTCAGCATATCATCGGATATATTGCTGTCAACATATTTGTTGAGACAGTCTGCTATAGAATTGGCATAATCATCTATAGCATCAGTTGTTATGGTAATTGTATACTGTTCAGCCTTGACTGTCTTGCCGTTTGCATCTGTGAACTCGTTCTTTCCTACACGCTCATACAGCACAGCATCCGCAAGTTTCTCTGTTGCCGGCTTCAGATCCTCCTTGATGATCTTATCTAACGCCTCACTGTCCACTGCTCCGCCCTGTCCGGCTTCAGCTGCATCCAGCTCCTCAAGTAAGCTGTTCACATCATATACAAATGTCTTGTTAAATAACTCAGGTGATGACAGGTATATCTTCTGTCCCATCATTATGATCTGTGATGTGACTGTCTCACCTGCAAGTGTTGCCGATCCATCCAGCATAAGACTATTGTTATCATCATCAAATGCCGTATATCCATTGACAACAAACTCCGCACCGCTGAGCTGATCTGCTCCATTCACCTTGTCAATAGAGAACTTGGACTGAACATCAAGCTTATCTGCATCTATGTCATCTATTCCTATTACTCCTGCAATATTGTTGTTCTCCAACTCCTTTGCAGTATTCTCCATCGCACTCTTAACAGCTTCTTTTGGGGTCTTCTTTACAAATACCATAAACACAACCACCAATGCTGCTATGACTACCAGAGCTGCTACAACCGCAATTATAGCAATCTTGATACCTCTCTGCTTCTGTGGAGTCTCCGGTCTGTGGGCCTGATCTCCATACATGTTAACAGTCTGATCATACATACTGTTCTGCGCCATCAGATCAAACTGCTGTCCGTACTGGCCGGAAGTCTGTTGACCAAACTGCTCCTGTCCGTACTGACCTGTACTGCCTGCATCCATGCCATCCGGCATGTCATTCAAATTGTTATCACTCATGTCTTCTCCCTTTCTGTTTATAACCATTTTCCTTCCAATATGCCATGCTTTCAAAAGCCTGACACATCCAATTTACACAAATATATATGAAATGTAAATATTTTTTATATTTCCTTTACAAAATATAAACAGCCCGAATTGGTACGATAACCTGATTCGAGCTGTCATTTCTGCCTGTTATTCTGTATCTTAGTCAAAATCCATTCCCAATCTGCCCAGTATGGATCTTGGCACATATGCCTCTACAAATATCCCATCATCAAGATATTCCTCCGTCTGAACCTCTCCATACTTATGTATGAGTCCTATAAGCCCAGCTTCAGAATATGCAAATGTATGCCTGATATATGACTTCTGGTTTCTTAGTATATCCTCAATTGCCTCTGCCAGTTCAGGCAGACCTTTTCCGGTTCTGGCAGACACATACAACGTCTTATCAGCTCTCAGATCCCGGACTCCCACCAGATCATCCGTTGATATCTTATCTACCTTATTAAATACTGTGATTACCGGTTTTCCCGACTCCTCATCTATCTTCAACTGTTTGAGTGTGCTGTACACAGTCTCCATATTCTTATCCCAGTTATTATCTGAGGCGTCAACCACATGAAGTATGACATCACAATACCTTGCTTCTTCCAGAGTGGAACCAAAAGCTTCCACCAGATGATGCGGAAGTTTTCTTATAAATCCTACCGTATCGGTGAGAAGGATATTCTGTCCTCCCGGGAGCTTATAGCTTCTGGTGGTTGGATCAAGAGTTGCGAACAATTTGTCCTCCTCCAGAACACCCGCCCCTGTAAGAGCATTCAGAAGAGTTGATTTCCCAGCATTGGTATACCCTACTATGCCTATAACTGGCACCGCACTTCTCTGGCGCTGTTTTCTCTGCTGCTGTCGTTGCGATTCCACCGTTCTGAGCTCAGCCTTGAGTCTTGATATCCTGTCTCTTATAACTCTTCTGTCTATCTCAAGTTTTTTCTCTCCGGGACCTCTGGTACCTATTCCTCCTCCAAGCCTGGACAGAGAATCTCTCATTCCAACCAGTCTGGTTGCCCTGAATTTCAACTGTGCAAGCTCCACCTGCAATTTACCCTCGTAGCTGCCTGCATGGGCTGCAAATATGTCCAGTATGACCATGGTTCTGTCCATAACTTTGATGTCGAGAGCATCCTGCAGATTCATAAGCTGTGCCGGTGATAACTCATCATCACAGCACACTCCTGTTGCTCCCAGTTCATATATCATATCCCGGAGTTCCTCTACCTTACCTCTGCCAAGATACAGATCATTGGCAATCCTGTCTCTGTTCTGAACCAGTCTTCCAACGACCTCGGCTCCGGCTGTATCTATAAGCTCCGTGAGCTCATCAAGTGACGCCTGTATCTCCAGCGACACTTCCTTCTGTGCATATCCGCCTGTATCAGCTGCAAATATTATAATTTTCTCTTTTATCTTTTCTGCTTCCAGATCATATATGGTATTCTTCTTGTCTGCCATGATTCTCCTTCCACGCTTTGCATGCAGTCACAGATTACTTTTTATCTATTTTACAACAGTAATCTTTATATTATATGACGGTGATTTGTTGCCACTGGCATCCACAGCGCAGCATCTCACACTGTAACTTCCCGCTTCAGTTCCTACATTATTAACAGCTACACATATGGCATTCTCTTTCAACGTTGAGATCTTCACTCCATCTACTCTGCTGCCCCTGCCATCCGTTGCATATGCAAGTTTGATAGGAGTTCCTCCATCATGGGCTGTTATATATGAAGCAACTATCTGAGCAAGCTGTTCCTTCTGGCCTTCATAGCTATACACCTTAAGCTCCACCGGAATCTTGGTTATAACCGGCGGCTGATCATCCTCCACCGTGATAATGATGGTCTTGGTGACCTCTTTGCCATTGTCTGTAAAGCTGTATTTTACCGGATATTCACCGGCCTTTTTGTTGTTCACTTCCCCTTCAACCACAAGCTCAGATGTGACATCTTCTCTGTTTGAATTAAATGCCCATACTCCTGCCATGACGTCATAGTTCTCTCCGAGCTCTATGCTGTGACTCTCAACTCCGTATATGACCGCATGTCCTGTTGTAGGATTTTCTTCCACCATATCAGTGGGATCCCATCCCTGCTCTTCTGTATTCTGCAGTTTTGTGACAGGAACCGGCCTGCCCAACGGACCATAATAGTCACTGTCAAATATATCTACATACGTTCCTGATTCACAGTTCTCATATATCCACTTTGTATCAGCCACGCACAGTCTCACACATCCAAGTGATGCTCCTGTTCCCAGTTTGTTAAATTCCCAGGTCTCCAGTGAATCCTTTGTTGTATCAAGATATGGCACGGAATGAAACAGTGTATCACCATCTATCTGTGACACATACTGTCCATAACAATTGTCAAACAACGCCAGCCAGTCCCACTTCAATGCTATAGTGAAGAGTCCCAGAGGGGTCTCACCAACAGGTGATACCGAACATCTCATAACCCTGACAGGCACAGTGTAATATCCATCGTCATCCACCTCATATATAGTGACTATATTTTCCTGTCTGTTGATCTTGATCGCATATGGATAACCGTTGTATTCCAGATCGTCTCCATTATATACTTCCGGCATTTCCGGTTGTTCTACCTCTATATCTGTGTACAATATCTCCGACTGAGGTGCCATAAGAAGCTCAGCCTCTGTTGTTGGCTCCTCCGACTCAGAATCCTCCTCTGAGGCCTGTCCCTTCTGCGCTGAGGTGACCGTTGCAGTGCGTTCCGCGTCTTTATTCTCATCCAGACTGCTCTTAAGCCTGTTGTTCCTGACCGCAAGACCTATGATGATTCCCACCAGCACTATAACCGCTGCACATACAATTATCTTTTTCCCTTTAACCCCATTTACATTGTTTTCTTTGTCTTTATTTGTTTTATTTTCCATACATTCCATTTCTTTCATATTATTATTTTCATTATGTAATATACCCAAGTACAGATTTTTCACTCAGTACTCTTTAACATAACATTTTATATTACAAAATAAAACATTTTTCTTTAAAATTCCTCAAATTCCTCATTGACTTTATCCTGAACTGTTGTACAATCCAATATCAGACGTCAAAAATCAAGTAGGAGGTTTATTATATATGAAAGATCTGACAGTCGGAAAACCTATGAAGGTCATATGGCTATTTGCTGTTCCTATGATACTGGGACAGATCGCACAGCAGTTATACAGTTTTACAGATTCAGCCATCGTGGGCAACTACGTAAGCTCACAGGCCCTCGCCGCAGTTGGTGCAACCTCAGTCATATCTAATATGATAATAGGCTTCCTCAACAGCGGAACAATGGGACTCGCCATCCCTATAGCGAAATACTACGGAGCAAAGGATTATCACAATATGAGAAGATGCATCGGAGCATCCGCCATCATGACTCTGCTGGCATCAGTTGTCCTGACAGTTCTGAGTCTCATATTTATAAGACCTATCCTGGTGCTCCTCAAGACACCGGACGACATACTGGATATGGCAGCAAGCTACGTCATAGTCATCATCGTGGGAATCATATTCTGTTCATTATATAATCTGTGTGCCAACATACTGCGTGCAGTCGGAGACAGCAAGACTCCGCTTATATTCCTCGGTATATCGGTTATTCTCAATATCGTGCTGGATCTTCTGTTTATAAGAACATTTGATATGGGAGTACGGGGTGCAGCCATTGCCACCGACATATCTCAGGCACTTGCAGGTATACTTGCCCTGATCTATATACTTGTAAAAGCTAAACATCTGATCCCGGAGAAGGGTGAATATTCCGTAGAGAAAAGCGACCGTGCCGATCTTATCCAGTCAGCCCTGGCCATGGGATTTATGAGTTGTATAGTGAATATCGGTACCGTCATCCTGCAGAGAGCGATCAATGGGCTTGGAACGGACATAGTGACAGCACATACCGCAGCAAGAAAGATATTTGATATTCTCATGTTCATGTTATATATAGTAGGAAATGCCGTGACCACATTTGTAAGCCAGAATATGGGCGCAGGCAAATATGACAGAGTACATCAGGGTGTAAGAGCCGCAATCATCATCAACACCATCATAACCACTGTTATGATCATATTCGGCTGGCTCCTCAGCCCGGCGCTTATAAAACTGGTTGCCGGTGCATCTTCCAGTGCCATAATCGATCCTGCCGTGAGATATGTAAGGATCGGTGTAACCTGCTTCTATGTTCTTGGCCCACTGTTTGTCCTCAGATGTGCCATGCAGGGAATGGGACGAAAGATCGTTCCGGTCATGTCATCCACTATAGAGATGGTCGGCAAGATACTTGCAGTTATGATACTTACACCAAGGCTGGGATATCTTGGTGTGACCATCACAGAGCCGATCACCTGGTTCTGCTGCACTCTGATGCTCTCCATAATGTACCTCACAACCCCTGTGGAAAAACTGGTTGAGAAGAGGCGCGCCACACACTGATATTGCAAATCATCATGAAACAACATATAAAGCCCCACTGCCGACGACCTTCATCATCGCCGGCAGTGGGGCTCTTTGTATGGCTAGAAATGAGTATTACCTTTTATCTTTTTTGATAACGATATATCCCGCACCAGCCATGATAAGTGATGCTATCATTATCGCAAATATTGTGTCTACAGGCGACTTATCTCCTGTATTTACCACATTCTGTCCGTTATTTTCTGTGGATTCCTCTGTTGCTTTTGTAGTTCCCTCTGTGGTCGGATCATCCTTACCAGGAGTCTCAGTTGATGGAGCCTCGGTTGTTGGATCATCAGTGGTTGGATTCTCTGTTGTTGGATCATCCTTGCCGGGATCCTCTGTTGTTGGATCGTCCTTACCAGGATCTACTGTATTCTTCTTAACCAGCGACTTGTCCGTTATAATAAGTCCATTCTTATCTACAGGATTCTTCTTCAAAACAGCATCTGTAAGCTTCACTGCCTGGATTCCATCAAAGTAGATAGTTGAATCTACTGTCCACTTGCCTGTGTGATCCTCTGGCACAATTGAGTTGCACCATACAGCGAACTTAACTATATCCGATGAATCGAGTGTTCCGCCCTTCTTACCCTTGAACGAGCTGAATGGAATAGTCACATACTGTGCCTTTGTTCCCTTGACGAAATCTGTGAGGTATACCTCGAACTCCTCACCGCTTCCATCTGTGATCTGGATTACAAGCTTCTGGCCATTGCCATCCGGCTGAACCCACATCTCCAGTGCATTGTACTTAGAGAAATCATTGTTTGTGAGCTCTGACTTGATCCTTCCTGTCCACACCTCTGATCCATTTGTCTCAAGCGTATACTTGAATGCGCCGCCGTATGTACCACCGTTCTTGTGTTTCTTGTCAAGAACTAAGCTTGAGCTGCATCCTGCCGCCGAATTAGATGTGTATGAGGAATCAAGAAGTCCATCGCTGCCTGAATAGTACTCAAAGTCCTCGATAACATTTGCAGGAGCCTTATCCTTGGTCTTTCCAAGGCTTATGTGTGACAGCTGTGCGAGCTGTTCGCCATCTGCCAAGAGTGTGATGGTTGCTGTGTCTGTCTTGCCGAGCTTGCTCAGTATCTTATCTGAGAGTTCTGCTGTGTACAATGTTGATTCAGAACCAGCTGCAGCTATAGCCGCACCTGCTGTGGCTGTGAGAGTTTCCTCCACGCCTGTGTCAGGATTGTTGATAACAAACTGAACCTTTGCCGCATTCTTAACACCGGCCTTGAGTGTTGCCGCTTCAAGGATGGTATCTCTGTCAAATGGATATACCATGTAACCCATCTGGTTAGTGTATGTATTTGCAGAAACTCCTGCAAGGGTTCCCATGTTGCTGTAGAATCCTGTGTCTCCACCAAATATTGATGAGTCGTCATTGTAATACTTTATGAAGTCATTGATAAGCTCCTGTCCGTGTGTATCGTCATACTTGTATGGCACATAGAAGTTGCTGTCTCCAAAGTTTGCCCATACGAGGTAGTATGGCATATTGTTCTTCTTCGCAATGTCACTGACTTCCTGATACCAGTTCTTACCTGAAGCCTCTGTTCCTACAGGGTTGCCCTTCACAAGAAGTCCCTCGTTGTCAGAACCGTCCTTCTTCATGACTCTGACACCGCACTCAGCGATGGCTGGTATCTTGCCTCTCTTCGCAGCTATGGATGACACGACATTACATGTAGCATCAAGGCTGTCAAAGAATGAATTGTCTGCAGCTGCAGGGTATGAATTGTAATCATTGTAGTAGTCAAATGCAAGGATATCTACATACTCATCGCCTGGATAGTATGACATGTAGGCTGCCTCTGATGTGAGCGGGCCGTTTGGCGAGTATACCCAGAGAAGGTTGTGTACACCGCTCTGCTCCATGTAATCCTTGGTATATCTGTAGAGAGACTTATATGTCTCTGCTGTGTTCATTGATCCCCACCAGAACCAGCTTCCTGTATTCTCGTGGAATGGTCTGATCATGATAGGTATTCCGGCAGACTGAAGCTGTGATGCGTAATCTGCGATCACATCAAGGTAAGCTGTAAATACCTCATTGTACTCTCCGCCTGGGAGAATCTGCTTTACTATGTCATTTGACAGATCCTTGGACTCTGAGAAATCACATCCGTAGAAGCTGTATGTTCCATCCGAGTTTTTCACTATCTTGGAGCTGGAGAAGTTTGGCATATGCATTGACAATGACACGATCGCACCATTTGCCGCTGCAGTCTTGCTATATGCCACTGAGTTCGCCAGTGCGGAAGCCGCATCTGAACCGCCTGCCTCCGAGCCTGTAACCGCCAGTGAATCGATTCCGAACACACCGCTGACCTGTCCGGTCACGTCATATACATCACCGAGTGACGCCTGTGGATTTACGCTTCTGCTCACATCATTCTGATGTCCGAACAGAACCTGATCGCCGTTCATGAGCGTATTCAGGTATGCCGCGAGCGCTCTTGCGCTGTCCGCTGCATTTGCATCACTTACATTAACTGATGATGGCATCTTGGACAGATCTGCAGAAGATCCGGCTCCCGGCTTCTCTGTGATCTCAACGAAATCCTTGGTTGTGTCAGCCTGTGACAGAACCAGATTGTCAAGGTATACATCACCCTTAAAGCTTGTCTGGTATCCTATAAGTCCTATTGTCACATCTGTGAGCGGTTTATCTGTAGGAGTGAATCCCATGGTAACTGTAACCTTCTTCATGCCACCGCCGATGTCTTCTGCTTCACTGTCGTCGATGGTTGTATCCTTATTAATTATTCCATTTGCGAAAAACTTCATCTTGCTTCCCTTGAGCTTTTCTGGATAGATGAAATCTACACTGAGCTGGTTGTACTGGCTCACATCCATAGCCTCTGTAGGAACACACTTAACTTTTGCCTCACTCCATGTGGAGGTGGAGTCTGCTGAGTAGTCAAGTGATACCTTAAGTCTCTCATTGGCACTGTCATATGATATGTCAGGTGTGGCATTGCCGGCCTTGTTGGCTGCATCGCCGTGCTTGTATGCATATCCGGCCTCTGTGCTCCACTTGTCATAATCCTCAGTCGATGAGAGATCCGAGATGACAGCAGGGTCTCTCTGCTCAAGTTCGCCGCTGCTCTCCTTAACATCAAGTACCTTAACGTTGCTTATTGTGATCTTGCCAGCATATGCTGAGTTGGAATTGTACTGAAATACGATCTCCTGCACATTTCCCACCTCTGATACATCAAATGCAAATGATATATCGCACTTGCCATCGACAAAGTTCTCAGCCTTGATGAATGGATAGTCGCCTGACTTGACGTAATCCCAGCTGTCGCCTGTCTTCATGGCACATGCAAGCTGGATCGCATTGTATGATCCGTCTGATGCCTCAGCGCCGTCAAGTCCCGTTGCATCTGCATCAAGTGTAACTGTAGCTGTGAGCTTTGCCTTTGCTCCAACCTTGACATTGTCTACTGTAGGAAGATCTGTATAGCTTTCTGTATCATTGCTGGCAAATGCCTTGTCTGTCCACTTTGCATCGCTCGCTGTGTCAAATACAAGACTTGCGTCTGCAAAGTTTCCAGCCTCTGTCTCGGTTGTAGTCGGTTTCTTGCCACTCTCCACCTTATCAACGGCAACTCCGCCTATAAGCACCTTCCCTGTAAATGCTGAATTGGCATTGTACTGGAATACGATCTCCTGTACATCGCCCTCCTCAACTCCGTTGAAGTTGAACTCTACGCTGCACTTGCCATCTGTAAGGTTCTCACTCTTTAAGAATGGATAGTCATCTGACTTGGCATATGTCCAGCTGTCGCCTGTCTTGATAGCGCAAGCAAGCTGGATCGCATTGTACGATCCATCTGATGCCTCGGCACCATCAAGCGCTGATATATCGCCGTCGAGAGAAACTGTCGCTGTGAGTTTCACTTTTTCACCTACAGTTGCCCCCTCTATTCTCGCCATTTCAGCATATGTAGCAGAGTCATTGCTGGCATATGCTTTATCTTTCCATGTCTTATCTGAAACAGCGTCAAATGTGAGAACTGCATCTGAACTGCTCCATACTGTATTGTCTGTGATCGAAGGTGCTGCCACACCTGTCACATTTCCTGTTGCCGATGATCCGCCGCCCGGCTCTTCTCCACCATCAGGCTCCTCTCCTGAATCATCACTCTGAATCTCTACATCAGATATTGATATTGTTCCAGTATATGCAGAGTTTGAATTGTACTGGAATATTATCTCAGACACAGCTCCTGTATCTTCCACATCAAATGAAAAAGATACCTGAGTCTTGCCATCTGTAAAATTCTCTGTCTTTAGAAATGGATAGTCATCCGACTTGACATATGTCCAGCCGTCACCCGTCTTTATAGCACAGCTGATCTGTATTGCGTTATATGTGCCATCTGAAGCTTCCGCCCCATCAAGCCCCGACAAATCTCCGCTAAGCGCTACATCTGCTGTGAGCACAGCCTTTTTGCCCACTGATACATCCTCAATTCTGCCCAGCTCCGGATATGTACCTGTATCATTGCTGGCATACACCTTATCTGTCCACGTATTATCTGCCGCAGTGTCAAATACAAGTGTGTCTGAAATAACACTCCAGGCTGCCTCTACCGATGGCTCCGCCGCGCCAACCGAGACTACTGCTCCTGCACTTCCCCAGAATGAGCCAACCATCGCAACTGCACACGTAACTGCGACAAGTCTTGTTCTAAATCTCACCATATTTCCTTTCCCTTTCTGTTTTTGTGACATTCCTCCACTTTTTGTATCACAAACAGCCATTTTTGTGATAGTTATTTATACATACTTGTATTTTAGCTTATTTTTTAATTATTGAACATGTCATTAATTACCGAATATTTAAGTTGTTTTTTATCACTTTTGCATCTTGTGTTAGTCGATTATTTAAGTTATTTGCAATTAATATTAGTTTCTTGCCATCATGCAATAAATAACCGCCAATTGCTAATTTTGCACCACATATTACTGCAGCCCATAGAGAGACCCCCCACAATTTACCACACAAAAAAGACCAGCTGGTATAATTCCAACTGGTCTCATATTAGTCTATTCATTTTTCAATTATTGAAGTCTCTGATCAAACTACTTGAATGCTTCCACACATGCCATATATTCTTTCACTTTATATTTTAAATATCTATGAAAAAATTCGATGTGCCTAGAGATTAAAATTACCGGAATATCAACTATCAGGGTACCAATTGCATCTACTTATAACATGCACTGCATGAACTTGTATATGTACCAACCTCTATAAGCACTGGCCTTACGGTATGTGATGTGACCTGATGCCCTTGAAACACCACTCACATCTTGTGTTTTGAACAATCACGATGGATCAAATCTGGTATCAAATACCTGCGTCCCTGTACTTCAACCATGCTGTACTCAGCATCTACATACGGACTGATTCAAGCTTTTATCTTAAAGGCATCTCGTGTGGAAACAACTTCCCAGGTCTGAGCTACCATCATGATAAAAATGTTCTTCAATTGTCTCCAACGGAACCTCCTCCTTTCATGAACTTATACCACGGATCTCTGTTTCCTGCGCACCATGTGTAAAGTCTGTTCCTATGAACCCTTCGTACATGTTATGTGTCACGGGTGACAATCTATGGTGTGCCATCTGTTCTATCAAATGGCTGTTCTTTAATGTATCTTTATTATACATGATAACCTGTAAATCGTCAACATATTTTTTGACAATTTATTTATTTTATCGTTATTGTTGTTGCGTTTTAGTATATAATTGTTTTTTATGTATATAATTGTGTGAATATTGTGTACAATTACACTTTTACTCAACGCTATCATCCTCACTCTGATCTGGTGTATATCCAACACGACTCTCATCCTGCACTATGCTGACTTCCTGTCCGTCCCGGGCATCCAGCATTATAAGCTGAACCGGATTCGGTGTAGAGTCTCCATATTCTCCCTCGTAACTGGAATTCTGAGCAAATACATAC